>DATGLK010000074.1 GCA_035294265.1 Candidatus Binataceae bacterium | reverse complement strand
CGCGCAGAGCTCGGCCTGAGCACTGATCGACGCTGCAGCCGCAGCCCACGCCGAGGGTGCGGGTAGGGGCGAGGACGGTCACCGATGCGTGCGCGCCGCTAGATTAAAAATCGCGGCCACCTAGTGATCGCTCCGGGCAGTAGCGTTGCTATCACACCTACGGCCGAAGCGTTCCTGGCTTACGCCCACACGACCTCGCCGGAAAGTGGCGTCATTCGCAAACCAGGCCTGTGCTGCCAATTGCCTTCGCCACCGACGCGCTGCTTTCACTCGCTCGAAGGAACAGGCGAAGAAATTCAAAGGCTCGACGCAATTTACTTCCCCAGCTTGCGAAAATAGCGGCTATGCCGGTAGTTAGTTTCGCATCAGGGTTGCCGCGGACGGCGGGCCACCTTGACGTTGGGCGCGGTGCGTTGCTTGACCAGCCGCTCATAGCGCTCGCGAGCGCGCGCGGCGCGCTGCTTGCCATGGCTCTGGCGATAGGTCCGGCTGGCCATCTTGTTGGCGCAGCGATGGCTGCAATAGAGCTGATTGGCACGTTGGGCCAAAAACACCGAACGGCAGTCGGGCTCTTGGCAGCGCCGGATGCGCGCTGCACCCTGGGCGTTCTCGTAGAGGTCATCCAGCGCGACTCGGGTTACGGCGTCCTCTAGATTGGCATCCTGGTAGCTCAGCGCGCGCCCGCCCTCGGCCATCAGTTTGCCGGCCTCCAGAATCACCCGTCCGCCGCCGTATTGCGCCTCAAAGCGCTTGCGATCGGCCACCGCGCTAACCAGCTCGGCCACCCGCGCGACAATTTGCTGCAGCCGTACGAGGTCATTTTCCAGCACGCGCACTTCCTTGCTCAGCGGCTCATCGGGCGCCAGATCCAGCCATTGGCGCAGCTCGTAAATAAGATTGGGCAGATCGCCCGGACGCCCACGGGCCAGCGCGCCCGCGTCAACGTGGGCGAACTCCACCAACCAGGCCAAGGTCCGTTCTTTGGTCATGGGCAGCGGGCGCTCGACGGGCCGATCCGCCCGGAGCTTGAGGTTTTTGCTCGAAGCCATTTGCCTTCGATCATATCCTCCGCTCTTACAAGCGGCAAATAGTATCACAATATGATTATCGACTGGCCACACAATTATAATGGTCAAATATTGCGCCCGCCAGCCCTCCGAATAGACAATGGCTTAACGCGAAGCTTTAAACGTTTCGGTTGCTGGGGTGGAGGATTATGAAGACCTTGGCAAAGCTGGCTGCGGCAGCGGGGCTGTTGGCGGGGTTGCTGCTGACTCATCCGGGCGCCGCGCACGCCCAATATCCGGGCCTAGGGCAGGGCTATACCACGGTCACGCCCGGACAGCCGCCCAGTTTCCAGTATCCGAATTTCGACGGTGGCTATACCACGCTTACGCCCGGCAAACCGCCCACCTTCACCTATTCAGACGGCTTTGGCGGCTACAGCATCATAACCCCAGGCAAGCCGCCCAGTTTCGTATACCCCAACACTCCGCTGTCCCCTTCATGGCCAACTTACGGCGAGCACGGCGGTGAGTAACGACTTGGCCGCGCGCCCCCGGGCGGGTAAGCGGGCAGCCCCGGTTGCAATGGCTTCCCCGGGCAGAACGGTTTCCTTTCGGCCCCTCCCCTCCAAGCTGTTGGTGCGCCTGCGCGTTCTGCCCCATCGCGCTCAGCGCTATGACACCGAGGGCGATTGGATCTGGCATGATCAGACCCTGGAGATCCGAATCAGCCGCGAGGTCGGTGAGCACGACCCGCGCTACGGCGTGTTGCTGTTCGTCCACGAGTTGATCGAGGCGCTGCTATGCCGCGCTGACGGCATCACCACTGCCTGTGTCGATGCCTTCGACCTGGCCTATCCAGGAGCCGACCCTGGCGAAGACCCGGCCGCACCCTACCATCGACAACACATGAGCGCGGAAGCGGCGGAACGAGCCCTCGCCGACTACCTGGGCATCGACTGGCAGGATTATCTTGGCCGCTAATCGACTGAGCGGAGCAAGGCTTTCCACCGGGGCTTTTTCGTGCCTTCTGAACGGATTAGCACATGCTGGGTGGCGTCGGCGGAGCAAAAAACGCCTTGCTTTTCGACCAGATCGGGGCGAGTCGCTTGGGTGGTGAACCTCCCAGGCGCATCTCCGGTTCCAGGCCGGCTCCGGCCTCCCCAACCGCTGCTGGCCAGCCGCGGCCAAAAACGCCCCTTTGATCGCTTGGGCGGTCGCTATTAGCCCATAATTCGCGCCTGTGCCGTTTGCAAAACTTGCTCTGAATCGGCCGCGCTGGACATCGTTATCTTGAGATCTCGAAGATGGCCGTCTTCGACAGCGTAGATCCATCCATGGATAGTAACTTCCTGCCGAGCCGCCCAAGCTTCGCGAATAATCGATGCTTGGGCGAGGCTATGTGCTTGCTCCAACACATTCAGCTCGCACAACTTGTCCCACCTGGCCACCTCGCTGGGGCACCGGTCCAGGAATGCCTTATAACGCCGGCGCAGTGCACGGATTGGAGCAATCCATTCATCAACAATGGTCGAAGTTTCCTCATCCAGCGCAGCGCGGACACCGCCGCACCGATAATGGCCGACGACGATGATATCTCTCACGCGTAGGTTGGCGACTGCGTATTGAATTACGGCCTGACAGTTCATATCCGAATGAACAACGATGTTTGCGATGTTGCGATGAACGAACACTTCACCCGGCCCCAGTCCGACGAGTTCATTGGCGGGTACACGGCTATCGGAGCAGCCCACCCAAAGCAGTTCAGGCGTCTGCCCCTGGGCAAGTCGCCCAAAGAATCCTGGGTCGGCCTGCTCCATCCGCTGCGCCCAGGCGCGGTTGTTTTCGAACAATCTATTGAGTCGGCTGCTCATAGTGGCGCACCCCGATGAATTTCCAGATAGAGTCGCTTTACGGCACTGCATTCCCGCCACAAAGCGCGATTTTGATGGAGCCGATGACATTGCGCGAGCTTTCATGTGAAGCGATTAACCTATACTGAAGCTCTGCATCCGTTCCTTGCGCTTGACCCAGACAAATCCATCGCCTTTGGAGATGAGCGCTACATCGATTGGGCCTCCAACGGTTTCTCGTTTTCCGGCCGACATTTTCGCGACAAAGATGGTTATGCTCACAAGCGCTTCCGCCAAGCCTGCCAGTTCCAGTTTGCGCGGCTCAAAACGGAGAGACAGATTCCGCCCCCCTGCGGGGGAAAATCACAACCGACTAAATGAACTGATGGGCATCGGGGAGCAGGCCAGCTCCGCTGGAGCAGCCGCACCGTCTCGACGTCATACCCATCCGAAAACTTCCGCCGCTTCCGTTTCCCGTCCTTCTTTACTGTGCGTTCCTTGCGCGCGTACTATCGCGGTTTTCGGAGTGTCCATCAAACCGGGCAAGTCCACTTTCGATTATTCACACTTGAATACAAAAGGCTTGTGCAGGCTGGGTGTTGTCTCGGCCGTCGCCACAAGATGCGTACGAGTGTATTGCTTGTACGCACGGCGTCCGTGCGTTAGACTCGCGTTGAAACAAAAATCGCAGGAGTACGATTATGGCCGGCACTGCGCCTGCAAGAGACGATCGGATAGAACTGCGCGCCACGCGCGAAGAAAAGCGCCTGATAGCAGAAGCTGCCGCGCGGGAACAGCTCGACGTGACGCGCTTCATCATGCGCAACGTGCTCCCGGTCGCGCGAGAGGTCGTGCGGCGCTCCGAGCGAATTGTGCTGTCGGAGCGGGACTCTAAGCGCGTACTTGAATTGCTGGAGAAGCCGCCGAAGCCAACCGAGGCGCTGCTCGCTGCCGCGAGGCGTCGCGCAAAGGCGTGAGCGCATCGATTGCTTGGCAGGAGGAGCCGATCAGCAGGCGCCACGACCGCAAGGGTTTCGACTGCGGATCCCCGGAACTCAACGAATATTTTCGACGGTACGCGCGACAGAATCACGAATCTGGCGGCGCGAAGACCTTCGTTGCGGTGCTCCCAAACGAGACCGCCAACATTCTCGGCTACTACACGATCAGTCCCGGCGCCATCGAATTCGCCAAAGTTCCAGCCACGGTGACGAGGCGGTTGGGCCGCTACGAAGTTCCGGTATTTCGGCTCGGCCGGCTCGCTGTAGACCGATCCGCCCAGGGCAGCGGCCTGGGCGGCGAACTTCTGCTCGCCGCCGGCAGAAGAGCGCTCTCAGTCGCCGTAGAGGTTGGCGGCGTCGCTCTTGCGATCGATGCAAAAGATGAGCGGGCGACTATTTGGTACGAACGGTTCGGCGCGCTCCGGCTTCTTGACGATCCGTTGAAATTGGTTCTACCGCTTAAAACGATTGCCGACGCGCTGGCGTTGGCGACGAGAGGATAATACCGGGGGTGAAGACGTTCGGCCGGGTGATAACCGAGGCGTAAGAAAGTGGGTCTAACTCAAAAAAAGGTCGCGGAGCGGCTAAGACGCGACGGCGGTCGCGCTATCTTGCGCCGCAACTAAACGATCTCGAACATGATCGTCATTATCCGCCGGGAAACGAAGTGAGCGAGCGACTGGTGAAGATTCTCGGTCTTTCGCCGGACGGGCTCTACGCTAAGCTTGCGGCTCGCACAAAGGAGCTCGAAAAGTTCTTCAGATCGATAAAATTTGCCGTTCGCGGCCAACACGCGTTGTACGTGCCACGAATTTGTCAAGAATTTTCCACGAAGCCGCCGGCGGCTGAGAAACTTCTAGTAATTGAAGGGTTTTCCCCAACTTGAATGCCCCGGCCGGGAGTCGAACCCGGACTTGAGGTTCCGGAGACCTCCGTGATGTCCTTTTCACTACCGGGGCCAAGCTAGAGCTAAGTTAACTACCCGAGCGCGGCGGCCTTAACAAGCGGGCCGGCCTTGGCGCCTGGCTTCCAGCGGCCCAGCGCGCATCGTTTGTGGACCATCTGCCGCAGCGCCGCCGGGCCGGTAGCGCACCTAACGGGGCGGTAGTATAACGAAATTGCAGGCGACAGCCGTCAAACCCAGGGCAGGGCCGCATTCAAGCGGATGGCGCCAGATGGCGATGGATAAGCTCAGTCAGGAGCAACACGCGCGAGTGGTTTCGATCGCGCGCGCTCTCAAGCAGCGCGAGGGTGCCTTGCTGCCGATCCTTCATCGGGTGCAGGCGGAATTGGGCCATATTCCGCCCGCCGCGGTAGCCCCGATCGCCGAGGAACTCAACCTGTCGCGCGCCGAAGTGCACGGCGTAATCAGCTTCTATCACGATTTCCGCACCACCCCGGCCGGCCGTGTGGTGATTCAGCTCTGCCGCGCCGAGTCCTGCCAGGCGGTGGGCGCCCAGGCCCTCGCCGACCGGGTCCGGAAGCGGCTGGGAATCGACTTCGGCCAGACTGGCGCCGATGGCGCTGCCACTTTGCTGCCGGTCTATTGCCTGGGCAATTGCGCCTGCTCGCCGGCCATCACCATCGATGGCCAGCTCTTTGGCCGCCTTACTCCCGAGCGCCTGGATGAACTGCTCGACGCTCATGGCTTGAGGGCGCAAGCGCGATGAGCACCCGCATCTATCTTTCCCGCGATAGCGGCGCGCTCTCGGTGGGCGCCGAAGCTGTGGCACGCGGCCTATCCGAAGAGGCGGCGCGACGCGGCATTGAGATCGAATTGATTCGCACTGGCTCGCGCGGCCTGTATTGGTTGGAGCCGCTAGTAGAGGTCGAAGGCGCGCGTGGTCGAATCGCCTACGGTCCGGTTACGCCCGGCGCTATCTCCGAGCTGCTCTCGGCTTTGTTTGCCGGCGGCGATCATCCACTGCTGCTGGGTCCGACCGAGCAGCTTCCCTACTTGGCGCGTCAGGAACGGTTGACCTTTGCGCGAGTGGGCGTGATCGATCCGCTCTCCGTGAGCGACTACCTCGCTCACGGTGGCTATCGCGGTCTGCGCCGCGCGCTGGAGCTGAGCGCCGATCAGATCGTCGCCGAGGTGATCGATTCGGGATTGCGCGGGCGCGGCGGCGCCGGCTTTCCCTGCGGAGTCAAATGGCGTACCGCCTTGGCCGCGCCCGGCGCGCGCAAATACGTGGTCTGCAACGCCGATGAAGGCGACTCGGGCACCTTCGCCGATCGGATGTTGATGGAGGGCGATCCGCTGACCTTGATCGAGGGCATGACCATCGCCGGCCTGGCGATCGGCGCCACCCAGGGCTACATCTACCTGCGCTCGGAATATCCCCACGCCGCGGCCATCCTGGAGCAGGCGCTGGCGGGGGCGCGCGCCGGCGGCTATCTGGGCGGCGATCTGATGGGCAGCGGCCGGCGTTTTGACCTGGAGTTGCGAGTGGGTGCCGGAGCGTACATCTGCGGCGAGGAAACGGCGCTGCTGGAGAGTCTGGAGGGCAAGCGCGGGATGGTGCGCTACAAGCCGCCGCTGCCCGCTATCCATGGCCTCTTCGGCCAACCCACCGCGATCAACAACGTGCTGACCTTGGCCTCGGTGCCGCTGATTCTGGAGCGCGGCGGAAAATTCTACCAGGAATATGGCAGCGGCCGCTCGCGCGGCACCCAGCCCATTCAACTGGCGGGCAACGTCAGGCGACCGGGTTTGATCGAGAAGGCCTTCGGGATAAGCCTTCGAGAAATCGTCTATGACTTCGGCGGCGGCACCGCCAGCGGCCGGCCGCTGCGCGCGGTCCAGGTCGGCGGCCCATTGGGCGCCTATCTGCCCGAGGCGCTGCTCGACACGCCGCTGGATTACGAAGCGCTCGCCGAGGTCGGCGGCCTGCTCGGTCACGGCGGAATCGTGGTCTTTGATGACACCGTCGATATGGCCGCGATGGCGCGCTACGCGATGGAATTTTGCGCGGTGGAGTCGTGCGGCAAGTGCACCCCGTGCCGGATCGGTTCCACCCGCGGCGTGGAAATTCTCGACGCGATTATTGCCGGCCGCCACCGCCCCGATCAGTTCGCGCTGCTGGAGGAGCTGTGCGCTACAATGGAGGCGGCGTCGCTATGCGCGTTAGGCGGTCTGACTCCGCTGCCGGTGCGCAGCGCGATTCGCCATTTCCCCGCCGATTTCGGTCTTGAACGCGCGCCCCAGCTTACCTGATAGGAGTATCGCCGTGTTAGCTATAAGCGACCAGGACTTGGGCACTCCGGCGGTTACCACCACCGCTCAGATCTCGCTGGAGATTGACGGCCGATCGGTCACGGTGGCGGCGGGAACCTCGCTGCTGCGCGCGGCGGGGATAGCCGGGGTGGCGCTGCCCAAGCTGTGCGCCACCGATTCACTGGAGCCCTTTGGCTCCTGCCGGCTATGCCTGGTGGAAATCGAAGGACGCAAAGGCTGGCCCGCCTCCTGTACCACGCCGGCCGAGGCCGGGATGAAGGTGCGTACGCAAAGCGCCAAGCTAGCGCAATTGCGTCGCAACGTGATGGAACTCTACGTCTCGGACCATCCGCTGGATTGCCAAAGCTGTCCGGCGCAGGGCAATTGCGAATTGGAAGACATGGCCGCGATGGTCGGAGTCAACGGCAGCCGCTACGGCTTTGACGGCGCCAACCATCAGCAGGCCGTGCACGACGACTCCAATCCCTATTTCAGTTTCGACCCTACAAAATGTATTGTCTGCTCGCGATGCGTGCGGGCGTGCGAAGAAGTGCAAGGCACCTTCGCTCTGACGATCGACGGACGCGGCTTCGCCTCGATGGTCTCACCCGGGCAGCGCGAAAGCTTCATGGACTCCGAGTGCGTCTCGTGCGGCGCCTGCGTGCAGGCCTGCCCGACCGCCAGCCTGACCGAGAAATCGCTGATTCAAATCGGCCAGCCCGATCGCGACGTAGTCACCACCTGCGGTTACTGCGGGGTGGGATGCTCGTTCAAGGCCGAGGTGCGCCAGGGCCGAGTGGTGCGGATGGTGCCCAACAAGGACGGCCAGCCCAACTTGGGCCATTCCTGCGTCAAGGGACGCTTTGCCTGGGGCTACGCCACTCATCCTGATCGCATCCTCACGCCGATGATTCGCGAACGGATCGATCAACCCTGGCGCGAGGCGAGCTGGGAAGAGGCGATCGGGTACGCCGCGCGCGGCTTTCGCCGCCTGCAGGAGCGCTACGGGCGCGGCGCGGTGGGCGGAATCACCTCATCGCGATGCACCAACGAAGAGGCCTACCTAGTACAGAAGCTGGTGCGCGCGGTGTTTCACAACAACAACGTCGATACCTGCGCCCGGGTTTGCCATTCACCTACCGGCTACGGCCTCAAGACCGCTTTTGGAACCTCGGCCGGGACCCAAGACTTCGCTTCCGTGATGCAGGCCGACGTGATCATGGTGATCGGCGCCAATCCCACCGACGCCCATCCGGTCTTCGCCTCCCAGATGAAGCGCCGGCTGCGCCAGGGTGCCCGCCTAATCGTGGTCGATCCGCGCCGGATCGATTTGGTCAAGAGCCCGCATGTGCTGGCGGATTTTCATCTGCAATTGCGGCCGGGCACCAACGTCGCGCTGATCAACGCCTTGGCCCATGTGGTGGTGGATGAAGATCTGCTCGACCACGAGTTTATCCGTGCGCGCTGTGAGGCGGCCGATTTTGCTCTGTGGCGCGAATTCATCCTCCGCCCCGAGAACTCGCCCGAGGCCACCGAAGTAATAACCGGGGTGCCCGCAGCCCAGGTGCGCGCGGCCGCGCGGCTTTACGCCGGCGCGCCCAACGCGACTATCTATTACGGCCTGGGCGTCACCGAACACAGCCAGGGCACCACCATGGTTTTGGGGATGGCCAACTTGGCGATGGCTACCGGCAACCTGGGGCGCGAGGGGGTGGGAGTAAATCCGCTGCGCGGACAAAACAACGTGCAGGGCTCGTGCGATGTCGGGTCCTTTCCGCACGAGCTAACCGGCTACCGCCATATCTCCGATCCGGTGCTGCGAGTTAGCTTCGAAGAGGAATGGGGCACTCATTTGGACCCCGAGCCCGGCCTGCGCATTCCCAACATGTTCGACGCTGCCCTGGACGGCAGCTTCAAGGGGATTTACATCCAGGGCGAAGATATCGCCCAATCCGATCCCGATAGCGAGCATGTCATGGCGGCCCTGCGCGCGATGGAGTTGGTCGTGGTGCAGGATCTTTTTCTCAACGAGACCGCCAAGTTTGCCCATGTCTTTCTTCCCGGCTCCTCGTTTTTGGAAAAGGATGGGACCTTTATCAACGCCGAGCGACGGATATCGCGCGTGCGCAAGGTGATCGAGCCGCTGGCGGGCAAACAGGATTGGGAGGTGACTATCGCGTTGGCGCGGGCGCTGGGCTACCCGATGGATTATCGCCATCCAGCCGAAGTAATGGACGAAATCGCGCGTTTGACCCCGATCTTCGCCGGCGTCAGCTACGAAAAGCTGGACCGGCTCGGCAGTCTGCAATGGCCCTGCAACGCGCAGGCGCCGGCCGGCACGCCGGTAATGCACGTCGATTCCTTCGTGCGTGGCCGGGGCAAGTTCACGCTGACCGCTTTCGTGCCCACCGACGAGCGCACCGGCCCGCGCTATCCGTTGCTGTTGACCACCGGGCGAATCCTCTCCCAGTACAACGTCGGCACTCAGACCCGGCGCACCGCCAACGTGGCTTGGCATCGCGAAGACGTGCTGGAGATCCATCCTCACGACGCCGAGCAGCGCGGTATCAAGGACGGCGATCGGGTGGAAGTGCGCAGCCGCGCGGGCGCGATCACGCTGCGCGCCGAAATAACCTCGCGCGTGGCACCGGGTGTGGTCTATACCACCTTCCATCATCCTGAGACCCAGGCCAACGTGGTTACCACCGACAACTCGGACTGGGCCACCAACTGCCCCGAATACAAGGTCACCGCGGTGCAGGTCCGGCCCGCGCCGGTCCGCCGCCGTCAGCCTCAGGCGGCCGGGCAGGGCGAGGCGATCGCGGCTAAATAGCGGCGGACCGGGTGCGATGAATCTTCCCCATTTGATTAAGATGGCCAACCAGATCGGCGACTACTTCGCGGCCTATCCCGATCGGGACAAAGCGGTTAAAGAAATCGCGCAGCATCTGAAAAATTTCTGGGAGCCGCGGATGCGGCGCGAAATCCTCGCGTATCTCGAACAAACCGGGGCGCCTGAACTGAACGAGCCGGTCCGCCAGGCGGTGCACAGTCTGGCCTCCGCGCCGCCCGCGGTGAGCCGATAGGACCGATGATGGGCGGCGGGCGGCACCGTCCCGAAGCGATGGCCGCGCCCGCCATCGTCCCCCATCCGGCCTTCAAGTGGCGCGCCGGTGTTTCGCTCGGCGTCAGCCGTGAACTGCTGGCGGCCGAGGAGCCGCTGGAAATCCGTCTGGGTGGCCGCCGCTTCACGCTGACGATGCGTACCCCGGGCCACGACCACGAGTTGGCGGCCGGCTTTCTCTTCAGCGAGGGCTTCATTGCCAGCGCCGGTGAAATCGGCGAGTTGCGCGCCGTTCCCGGACCCAAGGGCGCGCCCGAGCCCAACGCCGTCGATATCGTGCTCGACGTTCCGGCTGCCGGACTGCGCGAGCGCCTGCGTCGCAACTTCGTCGTCTCCTCTAGTTGCGGAGTGTGCGGCAAAACCAGTATCGAATCGCTCCAACGCCGAATCCTCCCCGTGACCACTGCGATCACGGTGGATGGAGCGCGCCTGCTCGCGATGGTGACCCAGATGCGCGCGGCCCAAACGGTCTTCGAGGCCACCGGCGGCCTGCACGCCGCCGCGCTCTTCGGCCTGACGCCACCCGATGCTGGGCCGAGCCAATTGCCGCTGCTGGCGCTGCGCGAGGACGTTGGCCGCCATAACGCGGTTGACAAGCTGATCGGATGGGCGCTGCTTCGTCAGATGGTGCCGCTCGAGCGCTGTGCCCTGATGGTGAGCGGGCGGCTCAGCTTCGAGCTGGTCCAAAAAGCCGCCGCCGGTGGCGTGCCGATAGTGGCCGCGGTCTCGGCGCCCTCTTCGCTGGCGGTCCAGACCGGCGAGGCGTTGGGCCTGACGATCGTAGGCTTCCTGCGCGAGCACGGCTTTAACATCTACACTCACCCCGAACGCATCCTGGGCGTTGGGAGGGATGCTCGCGCTAGCGGCGGCCAATCTGGTAAGGTCTAGGAGCTTAGGACGAGGGTATTTGTGATTCGTCGCTTTAAATTCGAAGGTAATATCGCCGAGAATCTGGACTGCGTGCCGATGGCGGTGCGGCGCAAGCTGGATCGGGTGGGACTCAAGATCAGCCTCAAACACTGGCAGCAGCTTCCCCGCATCGATCGGCTAGCCATCTGCCATCTGCCGGCCAACTTGGAAGAGGAGCGCGAGGTTTTGGCCCAGTTCATTCGCGAATCGCTGGGGCGAATCAATGGAGAGCCCGGGATACTGCCCGCGGAGGCTCAGGAACAGGCCGAGCCGCCCCCCAACCCACCCGAGGATCTGGTCCAACGCGCCGAAACTTTAGGTTTTACCTTGAACGCTCCCGCCTGGGCCCGGCTCGATCCCGATGAGCGCTACGCCCTGACTAAATTGGGCAGCGGCCAGGAAGCCAGCCACAACTTGGCGGCGGCGCTGAAGGAAATGCTCACCCCAGCGGGTTGATCACCCGGCGCTTCGCACCGACCGCTGCCCCGGCCCCGAAAAGCGGCTTACCTGGTTGGCGGTAGCGCCGCTTCGGAGCATTGACATACCCTACCTTAATCCGCTCCCGGGTCAGCGACGGAAGGTTGCAATTGAACAATGAAGTCCCTAGGGCCAGGGAATTGATGGTTGTCCAGGCTCGCGGCGTCGCAGGCTGTGGCTGTTCAGGGATCGGGCGGGGAGTGCCTGCCACTTTCACTAATGACGACGCGCTTGGCCCATGAAAGCCTTTTCCTTCATTGATGGCTTGAAATCGGCCGGCATTTACTCCAAGTTAGCGGCTGACCGCTGACAGCCTCAGCGTTAGAATAAAGCATGGAATTCGGCGTACAGTTCTTTCCCGACGTTAAGCCCGAGCAGAAAACCGCCCGCGATTATTTTCGCGACACCCTGGAGCTGGCCGAGCAGGCCGACCGTCTGGGCTACACCCACGCCCGGATCGTCGAGCACTACTTCCATCATTACGGCGGATACAGTCCTAATCCAATGCTGTTTCTGGCCGCCGCATCCCAACGTACCCGCCGGCTGCGGCTGGTGACCGGCGCCGTTCTGCCGGTGTTCAATCATCCTCTCAAACTGGCAGGCGAAATCGGGATGCTCGACGCGATTAGCGACGGGCGTCTGGAGGTGGGCTTCGCTCGCGCCTTTCTGCCTCACGAGTTTCGCCGCTTTGGCATCTCGCCCAACGAATCGATGGCTCGCTTCCGCGAGGGGCTGGAGCAGGTCGAATTGCTTCTGACCCGGGAAAACGTTACTCATCACGGCCAGTTCCATACCATCGAAAACACCACCTCGCTGCCCCGGCCGACCCAGAAGCCGCGCCCGAAGTTTTATATAGCCGCGCTCAACACCGCCGAGACCTTCGAGTTTGCCGGCCGAATGAATTACAACGTGATGGCGATTCCCCTGACCGGCGCCGCGATGCGTGAGCTGATCACGGCTTACCGCGAGGCTCGCCGTAAGGCCGGCCATCCCGGACCGGGCGAAGTGATGTTGGCCTTTCACATGTTCTGCGATCGCGACGGTGCCCGCGCCCGCGAGCTGGCTCGCGGTCCGCTGAGCAACTATCTGGCCACCCTGCTCGACGCCTCTTCGGACTGGATTCAAGGAGTCTCCTCGCGCGATTATCCCAACTACGACAAGATCGTCGAGGGGCTCAAACGGATCACGATGGAGCATCTGATCGAGAACTGCTCGGCCTGGATTGGTTCGCCCCAGGAGATTGCCGACTCAATCGCGCGCAGCCGCGAGGAATTCGGGGCCTACGAGCAGGCCTCCCTGCAGGTCAATTTCAACGTCATGCCGCAGCCAGCGGCCCTAGCCTCGGTTCGCCTGTTCGCCGAGGAGGTAATGCCGCGTTTCGCCAGCCTCTGAACCGCGCAGCTCGGGACCGCGCCCGAAGTGGTCTTGGATGGCCACGCCGCCGCACTGCGTTTGATCCGCTGGTCAGCGGCAACTACTTTTAAAGCACGATGGCCTTGGCGTTTGGGCGGGCCATGAACATGGCTAAACGCCTGCTCGACGAGGTCCGCGAGGAGCGGCGGAGCCGATGGCCTGTTTGGAATCGAGGCAGGGAGGAGCGATGAGCAACGAAGCGGGACGGCGTGGACCACTGTTGGGTGCACACATGCCGATCGCCGGCGGGGTGGGCGAAGGCTTGCGGCGCGGGCAGGAAGTGGGCTGCCAATGTATCCAGATCTTCACCAAATCGGCGCGCCAGTGGGCGAGCAAGCCCTATAGCGAAGAAGAGATCGGCGCCTTCCGCGAAAATCAACGCACCAGTGGCATCGCGATCGTAATCGCCCACGACTCTTACCTGCTCAACCTGGGCGCGCCCGACGAGCGGTTGCGCCAGCGCTCGGTTGCCGGCTTTATCGACGAACTCAACCGTTGCGAGGCGCTGGGCATCCCCAACCTGGTGGCCCATCCCGGCTCCCACGTCGGCTCGGGCGAGGCGGCTGGCATTGCTGCGATCGCGCGATCCATCGATCAGGCCCATCGCGCCTGCGCCGGCTTCAAGGTTCGGGTGACCTTGGAGATTACCGCTGGTCAGGGCACCAATCTGGGTTACAATTTTTCCCAGATGGCTCAGATCTTCGATTCAGTACAGGAAAGCGAGCGCCTGCGGCTGTGTTTTGACACCGAGCACGCCTTCGCCGCTGGCTATGACTTGCGCACGCAGGAGGGTTACGACCAGACCTTCGCCGAACTGGACGAGGCCATCGGGCTTGGGCGCCTGGCCGCCTTTCATCTCAACGACTCCAAGAAACCGCTGGGCTCGCGGGTCGATCGGCACGAGGCTATCGGCCAGGGCTTTCTGGGGGTGGAGACTTTCCGCCGCCTGCTCAACGATCCGCGCTTTGCGGAACTGCCGATGTGCCTGGAGACGCCCAAGGGGCCCGATCTCAGGGAAGATGTGGAGGCGTTGGCGCTTTTGCGCGGCCTACTTGCCTGATCCGTCATGAAAAAAATCATCCTGACCGGAGATCGCCCCACTGGCCGGCTCCATCTGGGCCACTTCGTGGGATCGCTCAAAAATCGCATCCGTCTCCAGCACGAGTACGACACCTTTATCCTGATTGCCGACGTGCAGGCGCTCACCGACAACTTCGAGCGTCCCGAAGTCCTGGGTGACAACCTGCTACAGGTCGCGATGGACTATCTTGCGGTCGGCCTGGACCCGGCGCAGGTCAAGATCGTGGTCCAATCTATGGTGCCGGAGCTGGCCGAGCTGACGATCTATTTTATGAACCTGGTGACGGTGGCGACCCTGGAGCGCAATCCCACGGTCAAAGAGGAGATCAAGCAGCGCAATTTCGTCCGCGGCGTGCCGGTGGGTTTCTGGTCCTATCCGATTTCACAAGCCGCCGATATCACCATCTTCAAGGCCCACTTGGTGCCGGTGGGCGAGGACCAGTTGCCGATGATCGAGCAGGCGCGCGAGATCGTGCGCCGCTTCAACCGTCTCTACGGTAAGGTGCTGGTAGAGCCGCGTCCAATGCTGGGCGAGGTCGCGCGTCTACCCGGCACCGACGGCGGTGCCAAAATGTCCAAGTCGCTCAACAATTGTATCTACCTGAGCGATAGCAGGGAGACCCTGCGCAAGCGGGTGATGTCGATGTTCACCGATCCCACCCGTATCCATCCCACCGATCCCGGCCACGTCGAGGGCAATCCGGTCTTCACCTATCACGACGCGTTCAACCCCGATAAGGCGCAAGTGGACGAACTCAAGGCGCGTTATGTGGCCGGAACCGTGGGCGACGTGGAGGTCAAACAGCGCCTGTTCGAGGCGTTGGACAATTTCCTGGCCCCCATCCGCGAGCGCCGCGCGGAGTACGAGGCCCATCCCGAGCGCGTGCGCGAGATCCTGATGGAGGGCACTCGGCGCGGGCGCGAGGTGGCGCGTGACACGATGGGCCAGGTGCGCGCCGCAATGAAAATAGATTATTTCGGTAGCTAGCCTCGGGGCGGGCATGAGCAGCCCATCCCACTATACCCAATGGCAGCCCGGCGATACTGGGGCAAGTCCCGCACCGCAACGCAGGTTTGAAGCGCGCCCACGGTAACATCGACGATGGTGTCGCGACGTTTTGAATTACAATGGCGACTAAATTTTCGCCATCGGAGCAGACCATGGAATATCGCCAAGTAGGAAAATCCGGCCTTCATGTCTCGGCCTTCGGCTTGGGATGCAATCCGTTTGGCGCGGAGGTTGACGAAGCCACGGCGGTGGCGATCGTAAACCGCGCGCTGGAATTGGAGATAAGTTTTTTCGACACGGCGGATTCGTATAACCGCGGCCGCTCCGAAGAGTTTTTAGGCAAGGCCCTGCGCGGGCGCCGGCACCAGGCGATAATCGCAACCAAGTTCGGTAATCCTGTGGGGCCGCGCGAGAGCGATCGGGGCGCCTCACGCCAGCACATCATTGCCGCGTGCGAAGCCAGCCTGCGCCGCTTGCAGACCGACTATATCGATCTCTACCAAGTTCACGAACCCGACCGCCGCACCCCGATCGAGGAGTCGATGGGCGCGCTCGATAATTTGGTGCGCCAGGGCAAGGTACGCTACCTGGGTGCCTCCAATTTTTTCGAATGGGAGGTCTGCGAGGCCCAATGGACGGCCCAGCAGCGGGGATGGAACGGGTTCGTGCTGTGCCAAGACTTCTACAATCTACTCTATCGCGACATAGAGAAGCGGATGGTCCCCTTTTGCATCAAGTACGGCCTGGGGATGGACGCCTATCTGCCGCTGGCGGGCGGCTTGTTGACCGGGACTTATCGTCGCGGCCAAGCTCCGCCCCAAGGCAGCCGCGGCGCCAGCCGCGCCACCTTCCAGACCTGGATCAGCGACCGCAACTGGGACGTACAGGAAAAGCTGATGGCCCTGGCCCAAAGCCGCGGCTGGAGCTTGCCCCAGATGGCGCTGGCGTGGCTGCTGACGCGCCCGATGATGGCAACGATTATCGCCGGGGCCGATTCACCCGCTCATCTGGAGGCCAACCTCAAGGCGTTGGACGTGCGCTTCACCCCTGCCGACCTGGCCGAAATCGATCGCCTCACTCTGGTTGAGGAGGATCGCACGGTGGCGCCGGTATACCGCGTGCTTCATCCCGAGCGCTTCCAGCATTAAGCGCTGCCCGTTTTGGCGGGAACGAAATCCAACGCGGCCGAGTTTATGCAGTAACGCAAACCGGTGGGTTGCGGCCCATCGTCGAAGACGTGGCCGAGGTGGGCCTGGCAACGGGCACAGGTAACCTCTGTGCGGACCATGAAGTAGGACGTATCGCGAGCGGTGGCAATGTTCTCCGGCGCGACCGGCTGGTAGAAGCTGGGCCAGCCGGTGCCCGAATCGAACTTGGTCTGCGAGCTGAATAAGGCGTTGCCGCAGCATACACAGCGGTACAACCCCGGCGCGTGGTTGTTGAAGTACTGGTTGTGGAAGGCCGGTTCGGTGCCTTTGCGCCGGGTGACTTCGAACTGCTCTGGGGTCAACTGGCGGCGCCATTCGGCCTCGGTCTTAACCACCTTGTCCTCCATAAAACTCCCTTTCCTGCGCCCGGCGTCGGTGAACTCAACGATCTCCACCCGCTCCTGGGCGGCACCTATTCCACCCGCCAGCACCACTGCCGCCGCCAGCGGCACCAGCGCCAACCCCATTAGCAGGCGGCGCCGACCGATTGGTTCATGCACTACCGGGCCAATCCGCAATAACATAGAATTAATCCTACTCCTTCGCAGGACCGAGATAAAAAGAATCCAGCCCTGCGCGTAGTTTAAGCCATCGCGGGCGACCGAAGTTCCCGAAGCTTGGGGGTGCTAAAAACCGGCGATTTCGCTGGCCTGGCGCGCGTATATCAGCCGAGCGTAGGATTCGCGAGAGCGCCGATGCCTGATTTTCCTGCGGGGAAAACCGCAAACCTCTGGATGGGCTGGGGTGGCTATCACACGCACCGAGACCGGGCTGACACCTTTGTGAATCATGGCCAGGCGACGCGCCGCTTGGCGCGACAGGTCCAATTGACGGCCGTGAACGTAGGGGCCGCAATCGTTAATTCGCACCGCTACCGAGTGTCCGTTGCTCAAATTGGTCACCAATACCTTGGAGCCCAAGGGCAAGGTGGGCGATGCGGCGGTCAACCGTGACGGATCGAAACGCTCGCCGCTGGCCGTGCGCCGTCCCGCGAAGCCCGGGCCGTACCACGATGCCATCACGACTTTGGCAGGCCGGGCGGAAACTTTGGATGGCACCACTGCGATGGCCGCGGGCGAGGGCAGGCTGTTCCTCGCTCCAGGGGCGCAGGACATCGCCACGGTTGCGAACAGACCGGCAACCAGCGCGCGAGCGCTTAGGACCACGAGGTTCAGCTTTCTTTCCATCAGGGTATCTGCCTGGCCCGCGGTAAAGCGAAATCCATGCCACCGACTGACTGTGGCACTTTCGGTCATTTCGTCGATCCAGTTCGCCAACTTTTTGTAAAAATTACCCAAATCGACTAAGGGTCAGGGCCATGGCCGGTTGAAGAGGGGAAAGCTTGCTACGCTACGCGCCACCGATGCTACAGTAAACGGTTAGGAAAGCGGGGAGGCGGAATTCTCAAGATTGCGGAGGCTCCGTGGTCAGGGGTCGCGCCATGTGCGCGCTGCGTGAGGATTGGCCCTGCCGGTCGCTGAAGCGGCTGGCGATAATCAAACCCGGCCAAATACAAATGCTTGGCTCTGGCGTGCTGGGCTACCTGTTAGCGGCGTTGTTGGTGGTGGCGGCGCTGATCATTACGCTGTCCGTTATCCCCGAGCGCCCGCAAACCCCGTTGTTCTTCGCCGCTACCTTAATCTGCGCATATGTGGGTGGAATCGGTCCCGGACTGATCGCGGCCCTGCTGTCATCGCTGGCGGTCGCCTACTTCATAGTGCCGCCGACCCCGTCTTGGAACCTGTCGGTCGCCGATTTGCCGCTATTGGTTACTACCACCTTGTCCGCACTCTTCGTGGGCTGGTTGGCTGGACGTCAGAAACGGACGGATGATCTCTTGCGCCAAGCTCGCGATAGCCTGGAGTTGCGAGTACGCGAGCAGACTGCCGATCTCGTCACTAGCCACCAGGCCCTGCAGGCTCAGATTACCGAATCGAAGCAGGCCGAAGCGGAGTTGCGCCAGACTCGCGGTGAACTTTCTCGGGTGGCGCGGGTGTTAATGATGGGCGAGTTGGCGGCATCCATCGCCCATGAAATCAACCAACCCCTGGCCGCGATCGTGACCAACGCCGGCGCCGGGTTACGCTGGCTGGCGGCGGCCACGCCCAATCTCGAGCAATCGCGTGCCGCCCTGCATCGCATCGTGCGCGATGGCGAGCGGGCCGGCCGAGTTCTCAGCCAGATCCGCTCATTGGTCAACAAGGCGGCACAGGCGCGTGACCCAGTGGATATCAACCAATTGATTGGCGAGACCCTGCCTTTGCTGCGCAGCGAGATCAACGAGCATCAGATAACCTTGAGCACCGAGTTTGCCACTTTGCCGCCGATCGATGGCGACCGGGTCCAACTTCAGCAGGTGCTCATCAATCTGATTCTCAACGCCATTGAGGCGATGCACGCCGTAAGCGTACGCGCACGCCACTTGACGATTTGCACCGCGCTTGGTGACGATCACTTGCTGCGAGTAGAGGTGCGCGACCGTGGGGTGGGGATTGACCCGGCCGCGGCTAACCGCTTGTTCGAGACTTTTTTCTCAACCAAGCGACGCGGGATGGGGATGGGACTGTCGATCAGCCGAACCATCATCGAGGCTCACGGCGGCCATCTGTGGGCGGAGGCCAATCCCGGGGGCGGTGCGATTTTTCAATTCACCCTGCCCTTGATCGCTAAATGAGGATGGCTTCCCTGGACCACCGCGGCGAGTTCTCGGAGGTTGAGTCGTGACCGAGCCTGGGGAGGCATTTATAGCAATCGTGGACGACGATGAGTCGGTACGCGAGGCGCTGGAGAGCCTGTTCAGCGCGGCGGGCTACTCGGCGAGTTGCTATGCTTCGGCCGAGGAATTTCTGGCCTCTGCGCGCGCCAAAAAGGCCTCCTGCCTGCTGCTGGACCTGCGGATGGCGGGGATGAGCGGACTTGAACTGCAGCGCCAGTTGGCCACCACGGCGACGCCGCCTCCTATCATCTTCATGACCGCGTTGGACGATCCCTTGGTCATCGCACAAGCCCGGCAGGGCGGCGCCGTGGACTTCCTGGTCAAACCCTTTAGCGAGCAGGCGCTGTTTCAGTCGGTGCAGGCCGCCCTTCAGCGTCGCCCGCGGCGCTAAAGGCAGGGCTTCAGGCAACCCTCCGGTGGTGGATTCCACCGCCGTCTTGGAGCTACAATCGGAAACATGTCAGCGGAAGAGGTAAAACGCCGAATCGAGGCCGGGCTGCCAGGCGCCTATGTCGAGGTGCGCGATTTCACCGGCACCGGCGATCATTTTGAAGCGCTGATTGTCAGTGATAAATTCGCTGGACTGAATCTGGTCCAGCGCCATCAAACGGTATATCGAACTCTGGGCCAGGCGGTTGGTGGTGAAGTACACGCCCTGACCTTGAAGGCATTGACTCCCGAACAGTATGGCCAACAGAGGTAGCAGATCCCATGGCTGAAGACGTCATCGAGAAAATCGAGAGTGCCATCCGCGGCAACAAGGTGATGGTTTTCATGAAAGGTACGCCGAGTTTTCCTCGCTGCGGCTTCTCGGCCGCCACGGTGGAGATGCTGGAGGAGCTGGGCGTGCCCTTTGGTAGCGCCGACGTGCTGTCCGATCCCGATTTGCGCGAAGCCATCAAGGTCTATAGCAATTGGCCCACTATCCCTCAGGTCTATATCGACGGCCAATTCGTGGGCGGCTGCGACATCCTGCGCGAACTCTACGAAAGCGGCGAGTTGAAGACCCTGCTCCAATCCGCGCTCGCGCCACGCCAGTAGGTTCTCCGCCCCCAGCCCATACAGGGCCCGCTCCGCCTTGCGCCTTGAGGTGACGCGGCCCAGTTGACCATCCGCCCGAGCAGGGTGGCAGGCCAACTGGCGCCCTACCGGTCGCTTGGAAATCCGATGAGGAGGGTCCAGTGAAAGCAGGCGCGGAGTTCTTCAACTTATACAACCACGATTTTGTCCGACTGGCGGTGGCGACTCCGCTGCTGCGGGTGGCCGATCCAGCTTATAATGGCGCCCAGACTATCGCCCTGATGGAGCAGGCGGCGGCCGAGCGCGCGGTGCTCGTGCTGATGCCAGAGTTGGGGCTCTCGGCCTATAGCTGCGACGATCTCTTCCACCAGCGCGCGCTACTGGAGGGTTGCGAGGCGGCGCTGGAGCAGATCGTGGCGGCCAGCGCTAAGCTGCCCATCCTTGGCGTGGTGGGCACGCCCCTGCAAGTCGATCACTTCCTGTTCAATTGCGCGGTCGTGTTCGGTGCTGGCCGCATCCTGGGGGTGGTGCCCAAGAGCTATCTGCCCAATTATCGCGAGTTCTATGAGTCGCGCCAGTTTGCCCCGGCGGCCGCTGCCTCCAGCCAGGAGATCGAGCTGTGCGGTCAACGCGCGATTCCCTTCGGGAACAATCTGCTTTTTCGTGCGCGCACGCAGCCGCTGTTCACCTTTCACGTGGAGATTTGCGAGGATCTGTGGGTGCCGGTACCGCCCTCGGCCTACGGCGCGCTGGCCGGCGCCACCGTCCTGCTCAATCTGTCCGCTTCCAACATTACCGTAGGTAAAGCCGACTATCGCCATCAACTGGTTGGTGGCCAGTCGGCCCGCTGTCTGGCAGCTTATCTCTATTCTGGCGCCGGACCGGGTGAATCCACCACCGATCTGGCCTGGGACGGTCACGCTCTAATCTACGAAAACGGCAGCCTGCTCGCGCAATCCGAGCGCTTTGCCCCAGGACCGCAACTTATCAGCGCCGAGATCGATCTTCGCCGCCTAAGCCAGGAGCGGATGCGCCAGGATACCTTCAACCAGAATGCGCGAGGGGAGCGCGAGCGCCTGCGCGGCTTCCGTACCCTCGACTTCGATTTGCAGCTGCCCCGTCAGGGTCGGCTGTTGCTGCGGCGAGATTACGAGCGCTTTCCCTACGTGCCGGCCGATCCGGCGCGCCGCGACGAGCGCTGCGCCGAGGTGTACGAGATTCAGGTTCAGGGGCTGGTCAAGCGAATGGCGGCAAGCGGGATCGAGCGGCTGGTAATCGGGGTCTCCGGCGGCCTGGATTCCACCCAGGCTTTGCTGGTCAGCGCCCAGGCCTTGGATCGGCTGGGCCATCCACGGACCAATCTGCTTGCCTACACGATGCCGGGTTTTGCTACCAGCCGACGCACCCTGGAGCAGGCGCGCCGCCTGATGGCGGCGGTGGGATGCCAGGCGCACGAGCTGGATATCCGCCCGGCCGCCGGCCAGATGCTGCGCGACATCGGCCATCCCTACAGCGACGGCCAGGCGGTATACGATGTGACCTTCGAGAACGTGCAGGCCGGCGAGCGCACCTCCCATCTATTTCGCCTGGCCAATCTCCATCAGGCACTGGTGGTGGGCACCGGCGACTTGAGCGAGCTGGCGCTGGGGTGGTGCACTTACGGGGTGGGCGATCAGATGTCGCATTACGCCGTCAACGCCAGCGTGCCCAAGACCCTCATTCGCCACGTCGTGCGCTGGGTTGCCGACCGCGGCCGGCTGGGCCCGGAGGCAAGTGAGGTGCTGCGCGATATTCTGGCCACCCCGGTCAGCCCTGAGCTGGTCCCGGGCGCGGGCGATCACGAGCCGGCGCAGGACACCGAGGCGATCATCGGTCCCTACGAGCTGCAGGACTTCAACCTTTACTACATCCTGCGGTTCGGGTTTTTGCCCTCGCGGGTAGCGTTTTTGGCTTACTGCGCATGGGGAGACAGCAGTCGCGGCCAATGGCCCGACATACCCGCTGCGCAACGCCACCAGTACGATCTAGCCGCGATCAAGAGTAATTTAAAAATTTTTCTGAATCGATTCTTTGGCTTAAGCCAGTACAAACGCAGTTGCATCCCTAATGCACCCAAGGTCGGATCGGGCGGCTCGCTTTCGCCCCGCGGCGACTATCGCGCCCCCTCCGACGGAGAGGTCGCGGTCTGGCTCAGCGAGCTGGAGCGGATTCCGGAGCGGAGCTGAGATCGGCGCTGGCCAGCAGGCGCGCCAGCAGCGGCGTGGCGGGCGCGGCGGCCAGCTCCTCCCACGCTCCGCTCTGCACGATGCGCCCCTGCTCCATTACCAGGGCCTGGGGGCAGAGCCGGCTTAAGATGGCGCTGCGATGGTCAACCGCGAGCAGCGAGAAGTTAAGGCGCCGATGCCATTGCATTAGGGCGGTGAGCAGATCGGAGGCCGTGGCCCAATCCATCCCGGCGAACGGTTCGTCGAGCAACACCAGCTCGGGACGCGGAGCTAGCATCCGAGCCATCGCGACCCGGCGCGCTTGCCCACCCGAGATATGGTTGGCGCGCGCTCGCCAAATCGGGGCCAACTCAAGCCGCTCTTTGAGTTCACCCAGCCATTGTCCGGCGGCATCATTGGGCGTGCGCAGGCCGAAGCAGACGTTTTGCGCCACACTCAGATGCGGGAAGAGCAGATCGCGCTGGGCCAGATAGCCCAAGCGGCGTTGATGCAACGGCATCGGCGGCGGAAATAGCCATCGCCCGGCGAAGCTGATATGCCCGCGGTCAGGCACCTCGAAGCCGGCAATACACGACAGCACCGTGCTTTTGCCTGCGCCCGAGGCGCCAAAGATCGCGCGCCGCTCGCCGGGCGCCAACCTCAGGGCCACCTCGACCACGAAGTCGCGTCGCGCCTTGACGATTTCCACCTCCAGCATCGTGACCGCCCCTCAATGCTCCCGCGCCAGGCCGTCCTGGGCCAGGGTGTGAATCAGCCAGGGCAGCGGTAGTGCGGTAACTAGAAAAATCACCAGCAGTGGCATCACCGCGGGCAGGCCCGCGTTCTGCAGATTGATCCACAATTGCACCGGCATTCCGGCCGGATAATAGGCGGTCACGATCACCGCCCCGAATTCTCCCAACGCGCGCAGCCAGGCGATGCTGATCGCCGCGGCCAGCCCCAAGCGCGCCATCGGCAGGGTCACGCGGCGGAAGGTTTCGCCCGGCTTGGCTCCGAGCAAGCCGGCGATATCCTGCAGATCGCGCGGAACCGCGGCCAAAGCGGCGCGCGCGGTGACAATATAGTAGCCGATGCTGACATAGACCTGGGTGGCGACAAACGCGATTGGGCTGTTGGCGGTGGGCACGCCCAAGCGCATTAGGAGGGCACCGATGGTGGTGCGCGGACCGTAGGCGGTGGCCAGCAACAACCCCATCGCCAGCGGCGGCATCAAAACCGGGAGCAGCACCACGCCTTCCCACACGACCAATTCCGCTCCGCGACAGCGCGCCAAATAGCAGGCCACCGGTGTCCCCAGCGCGATGTCAATCAGCAGCGCCAGGGCAGTCAGCAGAAGCGAGACTCGCACCGCCGCGGCGGTTGAGCCGGGCACCTCGCCGTCCCATCGCCAGCCCCCCACCGGCGCCATCAAACCCGCCAGCGGGTAGAGCAGCGCCAACGCGAACAACGCCATCAGCAGGCGTGGCCACCAGCGCGCCGGCACGCCGTTCTCAGGGCACCAGCGGCGCCGCAGCGCCGGGGGAGCTGTAGGATTCTAGCTTGAAGATGGCCTCGGCCTGGGACGAGCGCAGCCAGCGCACCAAACGCTCGCCCAGTGCCGGATGGGGGCCGGTGCGCAGCGCGGCGGCGTAGAACACCAGCGGCTGTGGCCGCGAGCTTTTGCCTGCCAAGCTCACCGATACCTGATCGTAATAGGACTCCATCGATGCTTGCCCCAGATTAATCTGTGGGGGCAGTTCGATAAAAGGCAGATGGAAGGAGGCCGGCTGGGTGCGGTACGCAAAGGCGGCATCGAGCTGTCCGGCCTGCAGCCTCGCCATCAGCTCGGGTTCGGCGAAAATCTGCCGGCGGTTAAGCGCACTGCCTAGAATACGCTTGGCCAGACCCGGCTGATCGTAGAAGCGTTCTGCCAGATCCATCACATAAAGCGTATTGAGCCCCAGCGGGTCGGTTAGCGGATCGCTGCGCCCCAGGCGCAAGCCCGGCGTGGCCAGCACCTGCCACCACGGAGAAGCGAGCAGCGCCTTGGCAAAGCGGCTCTGAGGATTGTAGGCCAGCACCATCTCGGTGCGCGCGATCGGCCACGCCCGCGCGGCCTGCTTCGCTCGCAGCACCAGCCGCATCGGTCCGGGGGTGACCGCGATAAACACGTCGGGTCGGATAGCGCCGCCCACGATCAGATGGGCCAAGGCGAGCGCGCCCTGACCGCGGCCGCGAAGCTCCAAGCCGAGCGCCTGGGCTACGCTGCGACGAATCGGCCCCTCCATCAGAGGACCCATCGAGCCCGCGTAAGCGACCTCGACCACCGCTAACCGCGCGGCTCGCGCACACCGTGGGAGCATCGCGAAGGCAGTCAGCCCCCACACGATGAGGATCAAGTAGGCAATTGGCCGGCGGCGCCAAGCTAGAATTGACCGCAGAGTAAGCGACAGCACGACCTCGATTTATGCCACGATACGAGTACATTGACAATCAAAATGGCCTCTGTGGCGGGCGCGCCGTCATTTCGTTGGCGCAGGGAGTGCAGGTCATTGGCGCAGGGAGTGCAGGTAGGCGGCCACTGCCTCGGCGTCGGCTCGGTCCATCCTATAGGCGGGCATCGGCGCGCGCGGCGGAACTCCGCCGGGGGTGGCACCGGTTTCCAGAAAGCGGGCGACTTGGGCTTGGCTCCAGCCGGCAGGCAGGCCGGCAATCGAGGGAGCATAGAGGGCAAACCAGGGCACCGGTTTGCCGGGATGGAAATGCAATTGGGCGCCTTGGAGCCAATGGTTGGGGTCGGGCTGATTCTTGATTTTGGGGCTGTGGCATTCTCCACACATCGCAACGTTATTTACCAGGTAGCGGCCGCGGGCGATTAGGTCAGTCCCATCCTGGGCGAACAGCGCGTGGACCCCGATCGGCGAGACACTGGCCGCCGCGGCGGCGATCAGAATGATCAATATTCGAAACCGGCGTTTGCTCATGCTGGTTATCCCCGCCGTCCGGCACTTGGCCGGGCGCCTTTCTGTTTTGATTTTGCATGCTTGGTGAAAGTCAAGGAGGTTGTCAACAGCGGGCGGTCGGTGCGCACAGCCGCTTGCCGCTTGCTATGGGCCTCGTCAATATAGATTTTGTCAAACCTATGCGCGTAATCGGGCGGTTCCGACAAGGCGAGCTGAATTTGGGGCGGATCGAAGCGCTCAGCGACGGTGTATTCGCGATCGTCGTCACTTTGTTGGTACTCGATCTGACGGTTCCCAAGCTCGCCAATCCGCGCAGTACCGGCGAGTTGGCCCACGGTCTGGTGGCGCTGCTGCCCAAGCTTTTGAGCTGGATGCTCAGCTTCGTGATCGTGTGCAAATTCTGGGTCAATCATCATCATATATTCAACCTGGCCTCCCACGCCGACTACAGCCTGGTGTGGCTCAACGCGATTTTCCTGATGTTCCAGTCCTTCATCCCCTTTCCGACTGCGCTGATGGGGCGTTATCCGAGCAACCCACTGGCGGTTAGCCTGTTCGGCCTAACGATGGCCTTCAATACGCTGCTCTTCATCACTCTGCACGCCCATGTGTTACGCCATCTGCTCAAGCCCGAGCTGGTCGAGCGGGTAGACCCGCATATCATCGCCAAGTCGTTTGCGGGACCACTGACCTACTCGCTGGGCGCGGCTGCGGCCTGGATCAACGTGGAGCTGGCTTTCGCGATCTATTTGATGACGCCGCCGTTCTTTATCGTGCCGCCGCAATTGCGTCCGCTCCCCCGCGCCGTCGTGCCCGCGCGCGCCGCTCGTGGCCTGGAGCCCTGACCCCCCGCGGTTCCACCATGCCTCCACCCGTGCGCCGCTGACGTCCTGTAGGCGGACGCGCAAACCAGGACCGCTTTTATGAGTCAGCGCATGACGCGATGGATGGAGATGATGGGGGAGAGCTAGGCCCCGTGCCAGGGGGCGTGCTGTCCCTTGGTGGTGTAAACCGTGAGAGAGTTTGACCTGAACAGTCGGGAACTGCCGCGAACCTGCGTCAAAGTTGGCGGGTAGGTGAGGCTTTGCTTGGCCGTACCGACCGCCTGCCGATGATAGGTTATTCCAGCGGCGCGCTTCACCGCCTGCCGCTTCCCAATCCGCGGGCTTTTGGGCAGACTGGATAACCTGGATGCCGGCGCTTGGGCCGAGGTGGCGAAATGGCAGACGCAGAGGACTCAAAATCCTCCGTGGGTAACCACATGCGGGTTCAAGTCCCGCCCTCGGCACCAAAATTCTCCCGACAATTGCTGCGATTTCTAGCGCGGAAGGCTTTAGCCGTTAAGCCCTCTGCGCAGATTTCGCGGCTGACTTTGGCCGAACTTTGGCTGTTCGATGGGGAGTGGCGTTGGTAGCTGAGCTAAGTTTCGACATCCTGACCCCGATAACGGCCGATAGCTTCTACACGGCAAAGTCGTGGGTTGCCTATTGAGTGCGCGTTTCTTCAATGTACAATGCGACGCTGCTAGCTCAGGTGATCTGTTGACGGCGAGGCCCAAAAAAAATGCCTCGCTGGCGAACCCGCGTAGGCCAAGAGCGAACGGCAACTGGTCCGAGGGTCATCGCTCTTTTGCCAACAGAGTGTCAAGCTTCTTCTTTCAACGACCAATCGCCTGCAAGTGGAGGTGAAATCTCGACCGAGCGGCGACCACGACTGGCGGCGAGATTTTGTCTATTCGCGGCTTTCAGCTGCCTCGAATGGAAGTGCGCGGTGATGCCCTTGGCCGATCCGTTGGACCAACTACGCGAGGCGCTACCGGACGGCTGGACAATGAGCCGAGAGAGCTTGCCGCCAGCGCTCGGCGTCTTCTTGGATCATGTTGGCAAGGGCCTAACAGTAGGCCGCCGGAATTTGCCGGAGCTTGTCAGCACGCCCCAATCATCCGGCGGCCACGGCGCGCTCAACCGCCTTCGGCGATTTCTCGATGACTCTGAGAAGAATCCGTGCTGGTCGGTCTGGCAGCACGCCCCTGCTCCCATTCTTGAACCATACGCACGCTGAAGCCAAATCGCACCGCGAACTCTGCCTGAGATATCCTGTACTTTTCGCGAAGCGGCTTCCCGGTGACATTGAGCACAATGTCGACGAAGAACGGATTATAGCGGCCTACCGTGCCTGGCGGGCGGCCCTCGAAGCTCCAGCGAACGTACGCGCCTGAGTCGCGGACGGGCGAAAGTGAAGCGGCCAGCCGCTGAATGTCGTGGCGTTGCGTTCGACGAACCCGCGCACACGTCGTTGCTTCGCCGCTGCTCATGAACGTGGGGCTTGTGCGGATCGATCTTTTGAGGCGGGAGCAGCCGCGGCACGGGCGGGCCGGGTGGCTTGCCCAAGGCTTGTAATCAATTGTATTCTCTTTGATTATGGCTGCCGAAAAGACCACCACGATCCGTATGGACCCGCACACGCTGAAGCGTGTCGACGGGATTGCCCGCGCGATGAGCCGCTCGCGAGCATGGGTTATCAACCAGGCCGTTGAGCGTTATCTCGACTACGAGGAATGGTTCGTTGGTGCCGTCAAGCGCGGCCTCAAGGAGGCGGAGGCCGGCGAGCTTGCGGAACACGAGACGGTGGTGAGGAGATGGGAGAGCAAGCGTGGGGCTAAAGTGGACGCGCGCCGCTAGCCAGGATCTCGAATCGGTCGAGCGATACATCAGCCGGGACAACCCCGAAGCGGCGATCGACGCCGTGCTTGAGATCATTCGACGCGTCGAAACACTCGCGCAGCATCCCGGCATGGGACGGCCGGGGCGCGTGGAGGGAACGCGCGAACTGGTTCTCGGTGGCCTCCCATATGTGGTTCCATATATCCATGAGGGGGACACCATCGTCATTCTTCGCGTTCTTCACGGGGCGATGAAGTGGCCCGAGAGCTTTTGAAGGTGTGGCCCGGCCCTTCAGGTCTCGACGGCGCGGCCGCAGTTTCCCGGTGCCTGCCGCACGTATAAGCCAACCGCTTGTTTATTACGAATAAGCGTCAGGCCCCAACCACCGCGAACGACGCTGACCAAAGCCCCACGAGATCAAGGAAACCCACCGGCTAGATCTTCACGGTCGTTCGGCGTTTTTCACCCGGTTACGGCACCTCATAGGCACCTCGAAGGACGCTACTTCAACGCTTTGGCTGAAGTACCACACTTTCCAGGTTTCTTGAGAACTTTTCACGGACCTGCGCCGGCAGGCCAGCTCGTCGTTTAAGATCCCAACTCTCTTTAGCAACGCTCCTGCTAATGCGCTGGCATATTGCCACTCCACGCCGACGTCTTCATAAGTCGAACACGGCTTGAACCTCGGAAGTTGGTCCCCGCTTGGGCAGCCTCGCCCGGCTCACGACGCCGCCTCCTGCGCGACCCGGTCGGGACTCCAGATCCGCTCGGCAAGTTGCCGATAGAGTGCCTGACGCTCGTCGAGGTCGGCCTTCTTGAATTCGGAATGATGCTTGAACGGAAGCCCACACTCGCCGATAAAGCGCCGAAATCCAGGATTATGCTCGTAAGTCTGCTCGTGAAGGCTCCGCGCAAGAAGATTCTGACCCAGGTAATGAGCGCGTTTCTTCTCGTAAGGCTGATCGCCGTAACTCGCGTTGAAGCTCTTCGGCAGAAGCAGCAGACCCCCTATCCGGTTGCGATATTCCTTGAACTCGCTCGAATGGGCGAACTCGTCGGCGTGGCGCTCAGGATGGTCGGCCCAAATGTGCTCGATCTCGTATCCGTTCCTTCCGCGCTGTGCGTATTCGGAATAGCGGGAGGCTAAGCCGGAGCTGGTTTCCACATAATCGGTCATACGCGCCAGCAGGCGATGAATCTGACGGCCGTTCATACCGTGGAGCCTGAAGCCGTCGTTGCTGGCAAAAGTCTCCGTCTCCGCGTCGAGCCGCTCGCGGAGCAGCGCGGCCAGCTCGGGCGCGCTCTTG
>DATGLK010000073.1 GCA_035294265.1 Candidatus Binataceae bacterium | reverse complement strand
TACGGCGGACTGGTTTATCTCACCTACACAATGTTCAACCTGGTCCCTACCGGCTACATCCCGACCCAGGATCAGGGCTTCCTGCTGGTCAACGTGCAGATGCCCGACGCCTCCTCGTTGCAACGCACCGACGCCGTAATGCGCCATCTGTCGGCGCTGGCGATGCAGACCCGCGGTATCGACGAGTCCTTTGCGATCTCTGGCTTCTCGGTCTTGAGTCGAGCCAATTCCTCGGCCGCTGGCTTGTTGTTCCTGCGGTTGATTCCTTTCTCGCAGCGCGCAGGGCGAGCCGACCTGAGCGCGCTGGCGATCGCCAACCGCCTGACCCGCAAATATCACAGCGTGATTGGCGGCCAATCGATCGTCTTGCTGCCACCGCCGGTAATGGGCTTGGGAAACGCTGGCGGGTTTACGATGGAAGTCGAGGATCGTTCCGGCAGCGCAACCCCTCAACAGCTTCAGGAAGCTACTCAGCGGCTCATCGCCGCCGCCCGCAAACGACCCGAACTCAGCTTCCTGTTCACGACTTTCCGCGCCAGCGTGCCGCAACTTTATGCCAACGTGGACCGAGTCAAAGCTAAGAAACAAAACGTTTCGGTCAGCGACGTGTTCCAGGCCCTGCAGGTCTATTTGGGCGGCTTCTATATCAACGACTTCAACTACCTGGGCCGTACTTGGCATGTGATGGCACAAGCCGATGCGCCCTACCGCGCGACTCCGGCGCAGGTGGCTCGCCTGGAAACCCGCAACGCGGCTGGCCAGATGGTGCCGCTGGGGGCCGTGGCTCAACTCCAACCGATGGCCGGGCCCGATCGACTGCAACGCTATGATCTCTACACCGCCGCCGATATCGAGGGCGCCGCGGCGCCCGGCTACAGCAGCGGCCAAGCGCTGGCCGCGATGGAACAAGAGGCTAACGCCATTTTACCCCGCCAGTACGGCTTCGACTGGACCGATCTGGCCTTTCAGGAGAAGGCTGCCAGCGGGATGGCCTTTCTGATTTTCCCCCTGTGCGTGCTGTTCGTGTGGCTGACGCACTCGGCCGAGTATGAGAGCTTCGCGCTCTCCACCGCGATCATTCTGATCGTTCCGATGTGCCTGTTGTGCGGGATAAGCGCGGTATGGGCCCGGCATCTGGAAAACAACATCTTCACTCAGATAGGCTTCGTGGTGCTGGCCGGGATGAGCGTCAAAAACGCGGTGCTGATCGTGGAGTTCGCCAAGCAGCAGGAGGAGCACCATCCCGGCATCCATCCCGCCGATGCCGTGGTCGAGGCCGCCACCCTGCGCCTGCGGCCGATCCTCATGACCAGCTTCGCCTTCGTCTTTGGCGTCATCCCACTGATCACCGCCAGCGGAGCGGGGGCCGAAATGCGTCAGGCCTTAGGCACGGTGGTATTTTTCGGGATGCTGGGAGTGACTTTCTTTGGCGTTTTTCTGACGCCGGTCTTTTATTTGGTGATTCGCCGCCTTACTAGCCTGTTTCATGTCGCACCCCACGCGATAAGCGCCGAGGGCGCGCTACCCGACCGGCGCGTCGCCGGCCGCCGCTAGCCGGATCGGCTTACAGGCTCCGCGGGCCACCTTCTCCCCCCATCTCCCTTGGGAAGCCGGCTTTTACACGTAGCTCGCGCCCAGCCACCAGCGTGCCAGCGGTCTCGCAACTCGAGTTTCACGCAACCGGCTAAAGCAGGCTGCCCTGGCGGGTACGCCCCAGATGCTGATAGGCGCGCGTCGTCGCCATTCGCCCCTTGGCGGTGCGCGCGATAAAACCCTCTTGCAAGAGGTACGGCTCGTAAACCTCTTCGATAGTGTCGCGCTCCTCGCCGATCGCCGCGGCCAGACTGTCCACGCCCACCGGCCCGCCGCCAAACTTCTCGATAATCGCCAGCAAGATGGCGCGATCCATCTGATCGAAGCCGCAACCGTCGATCTCCAGCAGCTCCAAGCAGCCCAACGCGACCTGCGGCGTAATTGTTGCCGCGCCGACGACCTGGGCATAATCACGGACCCGCCGCAGCAGTCGATTGGCAATCCGCGGCGTGCCGCGCGAACGCGCGGCCAACTCCGCCGCGCCCTGAGAATCGATCGCGACCTTGAGCAGCCCCGCCGAGCGGCGAACGATTTCGGCCAAATCGGCAGTTTGGTAGAACTCAAGATGGAAATGCTGGCCGAAGCGATCGCGCAGCGGCGAGCTGAGCATCCCCGAGCGAGTGGTCGCGCCGATCAGGGTGAACGGCTTGACCGCCAGTGGCATCGCCCGCGCCCCCGGCCCTTTGCCCACCATGATATGGAGGGTGAAGTCTTCCATCGCCGGATAAAGGATCTCCTCGGCCGGCTTGGCCAGCCGATGAATCTCATCAATAAACAGAACGTCGCCGCGGTTGAGGTCGGCTACCAGCGCGACCAAATCGCCAGCGCGTTCGATGGTGGGCCCCGAGGTCTGGCGAAAGTTAACTCCCAGCTCGCGCGCGATTATTTGGGCCAGCGAGGTCTTGCCCAGGCCGGGCGGCCCCGACAGCAGCACGTGGTCAAGCACGTCGCCGCGGGCGCGGGTGGCCTGGATAGAGAGTCCTAGAACTTTCTTGAGCCGCTCTTGGCCGATGAAGTCGCTCAGCAGGCGGGGACGCAGCGAAAGGTCAAGCGTCTCGTCCTCTTCGCCGTGACTGGCGCGCGCCAGCGGCGCGGCGCGCCCCTTGGGTCCCTCAGCGCTCACCGGCCAACACCGCCAAGGCCTTGCGCAGGAGTGGTTCCAACTCCTCGCCGGGATCGGTAGCAGCGGGAGCCACGCTTTCCAAAGCCGCTTTGGCTTGGGCCGGACGATAGCCCAGGTTGATGAGGGCCGACAAGGCGTCCTCCAGCAGGCCGCCGCTGTGGCCCACCGCGGGCAGGGGCGCGATGGCGCGCAGTTCGGACGCCTTGTCGCGCAGTTCGCGCACGATGCGCTCGGCCACCTTGGCACCTACTCCCTTGACCGCTTCCAGCCGCGCCGCATCCTCGCGTCCGATCGCCGCCACCAGTTCGTCGGGAGCCAGATTGGAGAGTATCGCCAACGCCAGCTTGGGGCCCACATGTTGCACCCCCATGAGCAGGTCGAAGGCGCGCTTTTCCCCGCTGCTGAGAAAGCCGTATAGCTGCCAGGAATCCTCGCGGATAACCTGACGCACCTCCAACAGGACCGGTCCACCGACGGCAGGCAAGCGATGGTAGGTGCTCAGCGGGATCAACAGCTCGTAGCCCACCCCGGCGGTTTCCACGATCACGCGATCGGGGGCGCGAAGCTGAAGCTTGCCGTGAATGGTCGCGATCATTGCAGCTCCACACGCAGAGGTTTGCGCCGCCGGCTGGTAGCCAACGCACCCCAGCGCGTGCGCCCCAGATGACACATGGCCAGGGCGAGAGCATCGGCGGCATCGTCGGTCAGCGCCATCTCGTCATCCAGTTGCAGGGCGCGGCGTACCATGAACTTGACCTGGGCCTTATCGGCGCGGCCATGGCTGGCCACCGCCAGCTTGACCTGGGCGGGAGCGTATTCGAACAGCGGCAACTCGCAACTGGCAGCGGCCAGCAGCGCCAGAGCGCGGACCTCACCCAGGCGAAACGCGCTTTGCACGTTGCTGGCCACGAAGCTGCGCTCCAGACTCATCGCGTCAGGCGCATGCTTGCGAATCAAAGCGCATAGATGCTGATAAATGTTGAGCAGCTTGTCGCCATACCCAAGGGAAGGCGAGTTGCGAATGACGCCTGCAGCAATGAAGCTCAAACGCCCCTGCTCGCCCCGCACCAACCCATAACCGGTAACCACGCTGCCCGGATCCACTCCGATCACCCGCATCCGCCCCTCCCAGACTGCGTTAGGCTGCCCGCCGCTCCGTAGCGGTACGCCGCTGCGCCGCCGCCTAAGCGGCGGAAAATTGCGCCATTTCCTCGGCGTCCATCTCGAAGTTGGAAGCCACGCTCTGCACGTCGTCATGGTCTTCCAACTCTTCCAACAACTTCAGCACCTGCTCGGCGTGGCGGCCGGTGACGTGCACCGTGTTCTCGGCCACTAGCCCGACTTCGCCGTCGGCAATTGGGATGTTGGCTCGCTCCAGCGCCTCGCGCACGCTAGTGTAGGCCTCAGGGCTGGTGGTGATTTCATAAACCTCGGGATCATCGATACTGACGTCGTCGGCGCCCGCCTCCAAACTGAGCTCGATCAGCCGATCTTCGTCCACCGCCTGCCGTTCCACGCTCAGCGTGCCGCGCTTCTTGAACATCCAACTCACGCATCCGGCCTCGCCCAAGGCACCACCATGGCGGGTAAAGATCGAGCGCACCTCGGCCACCGTGCGATTGCGGTTGTCGGTAAAAGCTTCAGTAATAATCGCCACTCCGCCCGGCCCGTAGCCCTCGTACACCACCGCTTCCAATTGCGCTCCGCCCAGCTCGCCGGTGCCCTTTTTGATGGCGCGGTCGATATTGTCGTTGGGCATCGATTGGGCCTTGG
>DATGLK010000072.1 GCA_035294265.1 Candidatus Binataceae bacterium | reverse complement strand
CTTCAATTACGGCCGCGGTTCCGACATGAGCGCACCCGCGGCCGCCGGCGACGGTTTCCTGATGCGCCAGGGCTACACCATGATGTGGTCAGGATGGCAGGGCGACCTAATCGACCGCGGCAACAACGTGGTCGCCTACCTACCCGAGGCGCTCCAAAACGGGCGGCGCTTGCGCGGCACGGTGCGCCAGGAATTCAGCACCATCGCTCCGGGCGTCCTTTCCATGGGAGTCAGCGCGGGGGCGGAAAACGGCCATAACGTGCAGCCCTACCCGGTGCTCGATCGCGCCAGCGCGACGCTGACGATGCGCGAGCATGAACGCGACCCGCGCATGCCGGTGCCGGCTTCGGAATGGGAGCTGGCCCAGGCCGAGCTCAAGGACGGCCAGGTCGTGCTTACCCCCTCGGTCAACGATCTCTATATCAAGGGCGGCTTCAAACCCGGCTGGATTTACGAGTTTATCTACGAGACAGAAGGCTCCAAGGTGATGGGGTTGGGCTTTCTTGGGGTGCGCGACCTGATCTCCTTCGTTCGCTTCGGCCAGCGCGACAGTGCGGGCAATCCCAATCCGCTGGCAGGTTACGTCGACAAGGCTTATGCCACCGGCGTATCGATGGGCGGCCGGGTCCTGCGCCAGTACGTCTACGAAGGCTGGAACCAGGATAGCCAGGGCCGCAAGCTGTTCGATGGGATGCATAGCCATACCGGCAGCGGCCGTCTGTTTCACAACACCCGCTTTGCCCAGGTCGGCCGCTATCCGCGCCAACACGAGGAGCATCAATGGCCGGCCGAGTACTACCCCTTCAGCTACAACACGGTACCCGACCCCTTCAGCGACAAGGTTGACGGCCTGTGGAAGCGGCCGGCTACCGATCCGCTGATGATTCATCTGCATACCGAGGGCGATTACTGGGTGCGTCACGTCTCGCTCACCCATACCGATCCGCGCGACGGTAGTGATCTGGAGATTCCCGAAAATGTGCGGATGTACCATCTGACCGCCTCGCCGCACATGGCCCGGCCGATAACCGACACCATCTGGATTGGCCAATTGACCCCCAACGATATGTCAGCCGCGCCCTACCGCCGCGCGGTGTTGGTGCTGCTCGACCAGTGGGCTACCAACGGCACGCCGCCGCCGCCCACGATGCTGCCGCGGCGCTCCGATGGCACCCTGGTCGAGGCCGAGAAAGCGCTGGCGGCTTATCCCAGGATTCCCGGGGTCAAGCTGCCCGCCGGCCCCAGCCGCTTGCCCAAATACGACTACGGTCCCGAGTTCGACTCCCGCGGCATCATGAGCATCTTTCCCCCGCGCGCGGTTCCCGGCCAGGAATATCCCCTGGCGGTGCCGATGATCGACCAGGACGGCAACACGCTGGCCGGCCTGCGCTATCCCGATGTCGAAGTCCCGCTGGGCACCTACAATGGTTGGTCGCTGCGCAAGGCCGGCTTTGCCGAAGGCGACCAGTTCTGGAATACCGGCAGCTTCGTCCCCTTCGCCCGCACCAAGGCCGAGCGGCTGGCCAAGGGCGATCCGCGTCTGTCGATAGAGGAGCGCTATCCCAGCCACGAGGTTTATGTCCAGAAGGTGGCTGCGGTCTGCGAGCGCCTGGTCGGCCAGCGACTAATGCTGCGCGAGGATGCCGAGCGGATGGTGCGCGCCGCGCGCGAGCGCAATCCGCTGGATCCCTCGGTCGCGCTGGGACCCCTCGTGCGTGTGCTAGTGGCGCCGGGCGGCGAATAGGACTATCGGTCGTCGCTTGCGCGGAGAAATTTTTCTGCGGCCTGAATTTAAGCCCAACCCTCGAGGCAAGGAAAGGTAGATCTCGCAATTGTCAGAGAGAATGCGATGCTATAGGCTTCGCGCCAAGCGCAAGCTTGACGCGATTAGGACACCATGAAAGCAGCTCTATTTTGTACTACCCGCTATGACGGGCCGGCATCCCATTCGGTGTGGCCCGCGCCGGGCGACACCTACGATGCGCAGTGGGCCGAGCGCTCGATGCAAACCACGCTAGAGCGCTTCCGGCTTGCCGACGAAGTCGGCTTCGATTGGGTCACCGTCGCCGAGCACCATTTCGCCCCTTTTTCGATGACGCCCAATCCGATGGTGATGGCGGCGGCGCTAACCAACGTGGTGAAACGGGCCAAGGTGGCGATCCTCGGACCCGATATCCCGATTCTTGATCCGGTGCGCGTGGCCGAAGAGATCGCGATGGTCGATACGCTGACCCAAGGGCGGGTGGTCGCCGGGCTGATGCGCGGTTCGGTCAACGAATACGTGACCTACAACACCAACCCTTCGGAATCGCGCGAACGCTTTGAGGAATCGCTGCAACTGATAAAGATGGCCTGGAGCGAGAAGCAGCCCTTTGGCTGGCAGGGACGCTATTACGAATATCGCACGATTTCGATCTGGCCCCGCCCGGTCCAGGAGCCTCATCCCCCGATTTATATTTCCACCGCCAGTCCCGAGTCCGGCGAATTCGCCGCCCGCCTGCATCTGGGCGCCGGCTTCGCCTTCACCACGGTGCAGATCGCCAGCCAAGCCGCCAAATACTATCGTGACCAGTGCCGGCTCAACGGATGGGAGCCCAGCGCGGAAAACATTATCTATCGCCTGGCGATGCACGTGGCCCCCACCGACGAGCAAGCGATCGAGGAAATGGGTGCGGCCGGAGGTGGCCTACCCTCGGTGGGGCTGAGCTTTCGCAATCGCGCGGTTGAGAGCGCGGTTGCGACTAGCGGTTATTATGGGCGCGATATCGAGACCCAGCGCGCCCGCCTGCAATCGCGCGGCGCGCTAATGGAGCGAATCGACAAGGGGCAGGTGCTGGTAGGCGCTCCCGATACCGTGCTTGGGCAGATTAAACGCATCCGCGAGATTCTCGGCGCCGGTATCCTCGACATGGTGGTGGCTTCCCAACTGGGCGACAAGGCCACCCGTGCGATCGAACTGTTTGGCACCAAAGTGCTCCCGCGCATGCAGGAGCTGTAGTCGGCGCCCCAATCTGTCGTGCAGAAAAAGGTTTAGTTGATGCCAGATCAGCAATCGGATGGTTCAGCCCCAGCCGGGGTGGAATTCTCGGAGTCTTTCGTCGAGGCCGACGGCTTTCGCATACGCTATCGCCAGGCAGGGAGCGGAGAGGTCTTGATCTGCCTGCATGGCGGCGGTGGCTTGCGTATTTCCCGCGCCCATGAGCTGCTGGCCCACAGCCGCCGCCTGATCGCCTTCGAGATTCCCGGCTTCGGTCAGTCACCGGTCAACGACCGCTCGGCCTCAATGGAGGAGTTGGCAGGCACGATGAATGCGGCAGTGGCCGCGCTGGGCATCGACCACTATTCAATCATGGGCAACTCCTTTGGCTCCAAGGTTGCGCTGTGGATGGCGATCCTGCGGCCGCAGGTGGTCAAAGCCGTGGTCGTGGTCGGTCCCGCCGCCATTCGCTTGCCCCGTCAGGGGCCGCCGCCGGGCCAACTCGCCCCCGAACGGGCCGCCGAGTTGCTCTACGCCCACCCCGAGCGCCAGCCGCCGATTCCACCACTGGCGCCTGAAATCGTGGCCAAGCAGATCGCGTTGTCCACGCGATTGCTTGGTCCGCCCCGCGATGAACCCTTCGAGGCTCGCCTGCGCGAGCTGCAGATGCCGGTCCTGGCTCTGTTTGGTACTCACGATCGCGTGACCCCACCCGCCGGCGCCCATCTGTTTCGCGAGATCCTACCCAACTGCCACTTGGTGATGGTCTACGACGCCGCGCATGGAATCGACGCTGACCGCCCCGAAGCAGTGGCGGCGCTAGTCGAGGACTTTCTCAGTCGCGGCGACGGCTTTCTGGTGCGGCGCAGGAGCGGCCTGATTTATCCATAAACAGGGGGGCCAGGCTTCCGGCGCGGGCAACCCTGGACAATTTCTCGGCGAGGGAGCTTTATTTGAGACATCCCGGTCGATAAGCCATCTTGAGGCGACCGGAGGGGTTTGGCATGGCCGAGACAACCGCTGACGCGATGGCTCATGAGTTCGATATCGAGGAAGTCGAATACCTGCGCCACAACGGCGAAGCGCTGATTGCCCGCCTGTTCAAACCGCGCGGGCGCGGCCCCTTTCCGGCCGTGATTGATGCTCATGGCGGGGCCTGGTGTGGCGGCCATCGAACCAACAACGATCCAATTAACGCAGCGATGGCGCGGGCGGGGGTGGTGGTCGCGTCGCTGGATTTTCGCGTCCCGCCGCAAGCCTGCTATCCGGGCTCGGTGGCCGACCTTAATTACGGGATTCGCTGGCTGAAGGCGCATGCCGCGGACTTGGGCAGCGCGCCGCAGATGGTGGGCGCGATGGGAACTTCCAGCGGTGGCCATCTGGTGGTGCTGGCGGCGGGTAAGCCCGAAGATCCCCGCTACCGCGCAATCCCGATGATGGGCAATGAGGCGCTCGATGCTCGGGTCGCTTTTCTGATCGTGACTTGGCCGGTAATAAGCCCATTGGGGCGTTATCAATACCTGAAAGAAGCCGAGGGGATAGCACGGCTGGGGCGCGCGCGGGCTCAATCGATGATCGCCAATCACGACCGCTACTGGTTAAGCGAAGCCGCGATGGCCGAGGGCGATCCGGGACTGGCGCTGGAGCGAGGCGATCCGATGGAGCTGCCGCCCCTGCTTTACGTACAGAACCCCGACGATCCACTCCATCCGCGCGCCAACCTGGAGCGCTTCGTCGCCGCCTATCGCAAGGCCGGCGGCGAGGTCGAGATCCAGTGGTTCGAGGGGGATAACTACGACCTGTTGCGCAGCGACGCCGATGCGCCAGCGGCCCAACGCGCGCTGCGCGCGATGAGCGATTTCGCCCATCGCCACGCGCGCCGCCAATAAACCTGGGACATCTCGTCCCTTCAGGAACGGCCCGGCGCCCGTTGAGCTGCACGCGCTGCGGTCACGATTGTATACAAACAATATTCTGTCGGGCGCGCGGCGGACTCGAAATCCAAGCCGTGCGGCCGTAAATTTGCCCGACTCTGAATCCGGTCCCACCCAAAGCCTATCGCCACGATGCGCCAGCCCCCGGCCAGGTCTAACCGGCCTGACCTCGGTTTCTGGGAGCGCGGCCTCAGCTAATCGGACCCGGCAATCTCACTCAGCTTTGCGCGCCGGCGTGGCGACCCGCGATATAGCCCTGGCAAGTGGCGCGCGCTAGGCCGTGCAGGCTGAAGCCGCCCGCGGTCTCGCCAGCGGAGTAGAGCCCCGCAATCACCTGCCCTGACATATCGATTACCTGGCAATGGCGGTTGATGCGCAGGCCGGCGCGGGTGTCATGGATCACCGGCGTGGCCCAGGCGGCATAAAACGGCGGGGTAGCGATCTTGTAGCGTGGCGCGGGCTTACCGAAATCCAGATCGGTGCCGCGGTCGACAAATGAATTGTAGCGAGTAACGGTTTCGATCAGGTTTTGCGCAGGCATTACTATTCGCTGATAGCGCATCACGATTTTGCCCGCTAGCTCCTCCAGGCTGTTGGCGCTGAAGAAAAAACCCTCGGGATCGACGTGCGGTGGCCGCGGATCCCAGTGCTCGCGGCGCACCGCGTCGGCGTCGAAGATCGCCCAGATCGGACCGCCGCCGTTGTGACCGTCGCCAACGCCGGCCAAGGCGGCATCGATAAAGTTGTTGGGACGCCAGCGGATGTTTTTCGCGTTGAGATAGCTGTAGGAAGTGTACGGATCGATCTTATCATAGGCGTTGGCGGTGAATTGCGGCCCGGTTTCGTCGTAGAACCGCCGGCCCAGCATATTGACCAGGATCAGGTCCTGCCAATCGCGCACCTGCAAACCGATGGCCCGCGCGCGAGAAAACACCTCGCTGCCCGGATACCAGCGCAAATGAACGTAGCCGTACTGGCATCCGACCGCGCCCGGCTTGGTGATGTTGGAGCCGAATTCCCCGGTCTGATTGGCCAGTCCCCATAGCGAGGCGCCCACCGCCATCGCCGCCAGTTCGCCGCTGGCATCCTGATTGGACCACGGCATCCCCGCGATGCCGCAGTATTCCTCGGTCAGGCGCGGGTCGAACATGCGGCGGAAGTTGACATTACCACTGGAACCGCCCGTGGTCAGGATAACCGCCTTGCGCGCGCGCAAATGAAGCTGCTCCTCACCGTGATCCACGGTGAGGCCGAGCACTTTGCCGGCGTGCCCCTCGCGATGCAGCGCGGTCATCTTGTGCCCGAGCAGAATGCGTACGCCAGCCTGCGCGGTGGCCACCGACAACGGATGCATCAGGCCGTTGCCGGAGGAAAGCGTGGCGCGCAACGGCGCGGGAGCGGGCTTGCCGGTTTGCACCATCGGCCAATCCATCACGGCGCAATGGGCCTCGCGCGGCGCCGAATTGCCGACCGATTCGCCGCCGAAATTGTCGGGCGGCTTATCAACGAACTTCACCCCGTGGGCGTGGAGGAAATTAAAGGTCGCCACGCTATGGTCGGCGAAGGCGCGAATAATCTCACGGTCGTTGAAACGATAATCGGCAGCGCCGTTGGGTTCGACCACCGACCAGTCGGTGAGATCGCGAAAGACCAGGTCGGGAGAGTCGACGATACCATATTTCTTTTGCAGCGGAGTACCGCCACCCAGAGGCAAGTTGCCGCCGCTGCAAATACCGTGGCCCCCGAGATGGTGCTCCGCTTCCACCAGGATCACCGTGGCGCCCGCCTCGCGCGCAGCGATCGCCGCAGGCAGCCCGCTGGCGCCACCGCCCACCACCACGACGTCGGCTTCGGCGGCCCATTTCAGGCCGCCGCGGTGCGCGGCCATGCCGGGGCCCGCAAAGCCCAGCGCCCCGGCCAAGGTTGCAAGCCCGCCCCCACCCAGCAACTGACGCCTGCTCAGCGCCATGGCGACCTCCGCCGCTCGCACCTGACCCGAGCGCGAGCACGCGCCATTGTCGCATCGGCGGTGGCTTTTCTACAAATGCGGGAAAGGAGCCAATCGCGATGGCTGGCCCGGATGGCGCGACCGAAAGGAAGCTTGACGCGGTCACAGGCCTATTCTAGTAGAGAACAAGTCCAGCTTGATTAATTTGACAGCGTGTGGGCGTCGATTCAGCCGCACCCAATGGCGGCTGGCCGGAGGTTTGTGCGATGGAAAAGGTGCTGGCGGCCTTGAGAGTGGGCCCGGGCAAAACCGAAATTCGTGAATATCCGATGCCGGAGGTGCCCGAGGACGCCGCCCTGCTGAAGATGGCGGTGGCCGGGATTTGTGGCACCGATGTTAAACTCTATCAGCATCCGCCCTCCGCCGCGCCGGTTATCATGGGGCACGAGAACATCGGTTATATCGCCAAGGCTGGCCGCGAATTCACCCGGCGCAAGGGCTTCAAAGAGGGCGACCTGGTCTTCGTCGAGCATTACGTAGCCTGCGGCAAGTGCGAATGGTGTCATCTGGGCCAGTATCGCCATTGCGAAAACACCGATTGGCGCAATAATCCCGACTCGATCCGCTATGGCTATACTCCCGCCGACAAGGCGCCCTATCTATGGGGCGGTTTCGCCCAATACGTCTATTTGCCCTGGAACGCAGTGGTCCATCGGGTACCCGACGGAGTGACTCCGGAATTGGCCGGTCTGGTCACGCCGATGGCCAACGGCGTGGAATGGTCGCTGTTCGAGGGCGGAGTGGGCTACAACTCCACCGTGCTGATCCAGGGGCCAGGCCAGCAGGGACTGTCGCAGACTGTGATCTGCAAACAGGCAGGTGCTTCGCTGATTATCGTCACCGGCACGAGCAAGGACGAGGCGCGGATGAAAGTCGCCAAGCTCCTGGGCGCCGACTATGTAATCGACGTGCAGAAAGAAGACCCGCTGGCACGGATCATGGAAATTACCGGCGGCAAAGGTGTGGACGTCTCGCTGGATTGCACCGCGGGCGCGGGGACAACCCCGATCCTGCTGGGCATCGATGCGCTCAAGCGCAAAGCCGGCACCATCGTGGTCCAGGGCGAACTTGAGCAGTTCCCCAACTTTCCGCTGGCCAAGATGACGGTCAAATACGTCACCCTCAAGAGCGCGCGCGGCCACAGCTATAAGGCCTGCGAACTGGCCCTGCAGCAACTCGCCTCCAAGCGCTTTCCGCTGGAGCTGGTGACGACCCACACCTTTGGTTTGAAGGACGTGGATCTCGCCATCCGCTCGGTGGGTGGCCAAGGAGTCAAGGACGTGATCCACGCCTCGCTGATGCCCTGGCAATAAGCCTCGCAGTATTCTCATAGGAGTGTAGCGCTTATGGCCGATCTCAAGCTGAAAACCGTAACTCGCACGCAAGGCAACAACCAGGCCCTCAAGGACGGAACGGTCAAGCCGCGCACCTTCAGCTTCGATTTCGTGGAGATTCCGGTCCTGGTCGACGGTTTCCGCCGGATGGTGCGCGGGCTGGAATTCGATATTTCCGAGATGGCGATCACCACCTACATCTGCGCGCGAGCGCATGGCAAGCCCTTTACCGCGGTCCCGGTCTTCCTGGTACGCGGCTTCCATCACGGCGCCATTCTGTACAATACCAAGGCGGGAATCCGCTCTCCCAAGGATTTGGAAGGCAAGCGGGTCGGAGTCAATCGCGGCTACACCGTCACCACTGGAGTGTGGGCTCGCGGTATCCTACAGGACGAGCATGACGTCGACCTGAGCCGCATTACCTGGGTGCTCTCGGGCGACGAACACGTGGAGGAGTATCGCGCACCCGCCAACGTCGTACCCATGGAGAAGGGCAAGAAGATGGCGGATATGCTGGTGGCAGGCGAGCTGGCCGCCGCGATCGGGGTGGAGGTGGACCATCCCGACGTCAAGCCGCTGATTCCCAACGGCCTGGAAGCTGGTCTGCGCGCCCTGCAACGCAACGGCCATTACCCGATCAATCACACCGTGGTGATTAAAAACGAGCTGTTGGCGGCTTATCCCGAGTTGGCAGCCGACGTGTTCGATACTTTTTCCCGCTCCAAGCAGCTCTACGTTGAGCGACTTAAAGCGGGCAAGATCGAGAAACCCACCGAGATCGATGAGATGCATCGTCGAGTCATGGAGCTAACCGGGGCACCGCTGCCCTACGGGGTCGAGCCCAATCGCAAGGTGCTGGAAGAGCTGATCCGCCACGCCGTAACCCAGCGCATTATCGATCGCTCGGTGGCAGTCGAAGAGCTGTTCGCGCCGAGCACGCGCGCTCTCAGCAACTAGCGGGCAGGTTTGACAACCCCAACCTGCCTGAACGATTATCGGGATCGAATCCTCAGGGAGGTGTTGCGATGGCCGCCAGCAAGGGGAAAAGACCACAACTCGCGATCATGAACGCCGTGCACGATCTACCGGTGCTGGTCGCGCGCGACAAAGGCTTTTTTCGCGACGAAGGGCTGGATATTGAGTTCGTAACCACGCCGGGCATGGCGCAGGTCAGCACTTCCCATCTAGTCAAGTTCGATTCGGTCTTCGATCGTCCGCTGGATTCGGTCTACAACGAGGGCGGCATCGATCAGTATCGGATGTGCGAATGGGGCATCATGAAGCGCGCGGTGGAGGCCGAATGCGAAGGGCGGCGCGGGCGCAAAATCGTGGCCCTGGGCGCTGCGATGTCATCCTTTGCGATCGTCGTCACGCGCGATTCCAAGATTTACGAGCCCGAGCAGCTCAAGGACAAACCCATCGCGGTCACACCCAACAACGGCTCCCATTTCACCACGCTCAAGATGATCGAGGGCTTCCTAACACCCGAGCATGTGAAGGTTACCAACGCCGGCTCGATGCTGCAGCGCTTGGAGGCCTTGCGCCAGGGCAAAGTCGCCGCCGTCAGCCTGATGGAGCCCTGGATCAGTTATGCCCACAAGCAGGGCTTGCGCATTTTGATCGAGTCTCATTCCAGCCGCAGCGAGGCGGCCAGCGACGATCTCGATGGCAAGACGCTGGCAGCGATGTTTCGCGCCCAAGCCCACGCGGTCGAAGTCCTGGAGAAAGACCCCACCCCCTATCTGCACTACCTGACGCAGGAGACCGGCGGCTTACTTCAACCCAACGAGTTGCAAGCGTGGCGCCTGCTCAACGCTCCGCCCGCGCCATACACTCGCGAGCGTTTTGAAGACACCTACAATTGGACCGTCAAGTGGAATATGACCGTGCCCGGCGCGACTTACGAAACCGTGGTCGATAATCGCGCTTGGAGTTAGGCCGCAGCAGCACGGTTTCAGATGCCTCAAGTAGCACGGGCGGTAGCCTGTGCTTCCTGTACCTTCGATTAGCTAGTCACACGGTAGTTAGCTCTGCTGGCCGGCTGCGGTGGCACGGTCCAGAAACTCCAACAGCTTGGGAATGATCGTGTTCTCGGATTGTTGAGCCACCGGGAGATCGTGATACTGCGCCCCGGGAATGCATTCTTCGAGATAGCGCGCCGCCGAAGTGGCATGCGCGGCGTCCCGCCCGGGAACGATATAAGCGGGGATATTATCCAGCCCCATCAACTCTTCGGGCTCGGCACCGGGCGCGGTATCGCGATCGAATAGCGCCCGCATCATACCGCTTAAAATGAGCTTGTAGCGGTCCAAATTCTGGCTGGCATAAGCCGCAGCAAACACTGGGTCGTGCTTGATTACCGAGGCCCACGGCCCGCCACGTGGATCGGCACCGAAGGGCTTGCCTTCCTGCCTTACCAGGTCCACCACCTGGGCCAGATCGTGGGTTTGCAAATAGCCGAGATGCTCGGCGAAACGCCGATGGCTGGAGATACGATATTGGGCACCGCCCACCGGCCAATAAAGTACCATGCTCAGAGTTGCTCGCGGATACATGGTGACAAAGGCAGTCACCGGACAGCATCCCATGCATCCACCCATGATATGAGCGCGCGCGATGCCCAGGTGCTCCAGCAAACCTTTGCCCTGGGCCGCGTAATGCGCCCAGGTGACGCGCTCTACCCGCCCGCCCGATTGGCCAGTTTCGCGCCGGTCGAACATGATGCAGGTATAGCGTCGGGGCAGATGCTCGAGCAGCTTGAGCTTGGGGTAGATGCCCTGGGTGCTCCATTTTTCCACCGTCGCGTCGAAGCCGCCGGGCGAATACATCAGGATAGGTGGGCCCGAGCCGACGATTTCATAGCGCGTCGCAATCCCGTCGATAACCGCGGTGGCCATCGCCATCAGCCCTTGATCTGGCGGCCCGCGCGCACGTCCTCGATCAGCGCGGTGAAAGCCTGCAGACTGGCCTTGGCGGTGTTGGTATAGGTCTCGGTAGTGGAATCCAGCCACTTCTCGCCGTAGCCGATCGCGGTATGGGCCAGGCGCACGCGGCCATCCAACCAAGGTCCCCCGCCAAAGCCACCGATTACCGGAATCGAGACCGCTTTGACTACTGCCGGTCCTACTACTGGGCCAGAATTGGTGAAATCGAGCATCGATGCGCCCGCGTCCTCCAACCGCCGTGCCTCATCTACCAGCTTGGCCGTCATCTCCGCCGAAGCCTGGGCGCTGGCCGAATTCTGCGCGGTGTAGGGCACGCCGTAGCGCAGCGCGGTTTGCGGAGTCAGCCCGAACTGAGCGAAGACCGGAATTCCGGCCCGCACCAGTGCGCGCACGCTGTCGGGAAAGTCGGCCGCGCCGTCAACTTTGATTAGGTCGGCACCGCCTTCTTTAACCAATCGAATGGCGGCCCGCAGCGCGCTCTCGACTCCCTCTTGCAGTGGGCCGAAGGGGAAGTCGCAACTGACCAGCGCCCGCTTGACCGCGCGCCGAACCGCCTTGCAGCACACCAGCATCTCATCCAGGGTGACGTCCAGCGGATTGTCACGCCCCCATAGATTGACACCCACCGAATCGCCCACCGAGATCAGATCGATTCCGGCGCGCTCGGCAATCCGCGCGAGTTGGTAGTCCCAGGCCACGATACCGGCGATTTTGCGCCCCTCGCGCTTCATTTGCTGCAAGGCAGGAATGGTAACGGCGGTGTCGTTCGATGCCATCGGGTTCCTCTGAAGCCAGTTTGCCGGCCGGCCCAAAGAGCTTCAGCGCGGCGGCACTGCCGGAAAATTACGCGACCCCGCTCTCGCTTTCAACGGTCTTCGCTTCAGTCCACCGTGACCACTCGTTTGAGAACGACGCGGTAGCTGGACCGCTTCAAGGAGGCGGGTGCGAGAACATTGCGCCGTCTAGCAGGTTGCGCCAGCAATCGCATAATCTTAGAGCCGATCATCATCTTGGAAGCGGACGCCGATGAGTAGATCGATTGTCGCCACCAATTTTCTCGTTTGTATCTGCCTGATCGCGATTTCGCCGGCACGCGCCGGTGCGCAAGCGCCGGCTCCTGGGGCAGTCCTCATCGTGATGCTGGGAACCGGGACGCCGCAGCCCAATCCCGATCGCCAGGGACCCTCGCTGGCGATTGTTGCCGGGGGCCGGGCCTACATCGTGGATGCGGGCGCGGGGGTGGTCCGTCGAGCCTCGGCAGCTTTGCTGGAGGGGATAGCCGAGCTTCGCCCCGACCGCTTGGGGATCGCCTTTCTGACCCACCTGCACTCCGATCATACTATCGGCCTGCCCGATTTGATCCTCACCCCGTGGGTCTTGGGCCGCTCCCGAGCACTTGCGTTGTACGGCCCCGCGGGCACCAGCGCGATGGCTGCCAACCTGCTCCGAGCTTACGCGCAGGATATCGACGTGCGAATCCACGGCCTGGAACACGCCAATCCCACCGGTTATCGGGTCGCCGCTCACGACATTGAACCCGGGCTGGTCTATCAAGACGCCAACGTCAAAGTGATCGCGTTTGCCGTACAACACGGTTCGTGGAAAGAAGCGCTGGGCTACCGCTTCGAGGCGCGGGGCAAGACGATCGTGATTTCGGGAGACACGCGCCCCAGCGATAACGTGATCAAGGCATGCAACGGCTGCGACGTGCTTATTCACGAGGCCTATTCGGGCCAGACCCCGCCCGTGCCCTTGGATACGACTCGATGGCGCGCCTACTTAGCGGCGTTTCACACCTCGGCCGAGCAACTCGGCGAATTGGCGCAACGCGCGCGACCCAAGATGGTCGTGCTGACACACACGATGCCATTTGCAGGCTCAAGCGGTGCTCAATTGGTGGCTGAGGTCAAGCAACATTATACGGGCCCGGTGATTTGGCCGCGCGACCTCGACGTCATCGCCCCTTGACCGCCTGATAGCCGGCAGGAAGCAACACAGCATTTGCCGGCGACAGGCATCATCGTTGCCGCGGCTTGAATGCTGTGATTGTCTCGTAAACCCGCTCAGATCCGGCGCCGCCCGTCATCCCGAGCGAAGTGAGCAAGCGCTATTGGAGGCGAAGGATTTTCCTGCAACCTTCCACAGGCTTGCGCCATCACATCGGCAATGCACCTCGACTGACGCGGCTAAAAGCCGAGACTCGCTCAGCTTCCTGTAGCGATCTTCTCCTGGTAGACCAGAATTTCGACTCGACGGTTGTCTCGCCGCCCGCGCAAGGTACGGTTACTGGCAATCGGCTTGCTCGCTCCGTAGGAGACTGCACGAATTTGCATCGGATCAACGCCTTCCTTGTCCACCAGGTATCCGGCCACCCTCTCGGCTCGCCGTTGTCCCAGTTCGTAGTTGTAGTCTTCCGTCCCCACGTTGTCGGTATATCCGGCAACCACGAACAGGCGTCCCGATTCGGAGCCTGCCGATTGCGGCAGGTCTTGAACGAAGCTATCGATCGCGCGCTTAGCCTGACCGGTCAAGGCCGCGGACCCGAAAGCGAAGTTCGGCCCGTGTTGCGAATCCAAGACCAGCCGCCGCTCAAGGTGGAGATTTTGCAATTCGGTGAGGGCTCGGTCAGCCTTGGCGTCGGTGTCGTGCAACTGGGATTCCTGCCGCCCTATCTGGTCAGTGAGCGGATCGATCTTATTGTCAACCCAGCTGCGAGTAGCGATACATCCGCTGGCGGTGAATACCAAGATCGCGCCCGCGAGGATCCCGCCCCCGAGTCCAAGGCTATACCGCAAAGGAACATTCTCCCCGTTTGTGCCTGTGCGCCGCGCGAGATTGGAAACGCGCAGCAAGGCGGTTAGCTTTTTTTTGACGTCCCAGCGTTTGTGGTTTGTTGGCATTCGGTTTTTATCCTCGAATGGCGTTCTATTCGAGCCCATATCTGCCAATTAGCAAACGACGTGCCTTAGCTACAAAAAGGGAATTCACAAGCAAATTAAGCAGCTCCACTTCGGAAAGGTTGGAGCTTCTACAAAAAAGACCTGAAAATTCTACAGAACCGAATAGATTTACTCGCCTAGCGTGCGGACCGCCCCTGCTCTTGGAGCGTTTGCGAGAACGCAGGCGTGCCCTGGGGCCATCGATATTTGGTGAGCCGTGCGGGACTTGAACCCGCGACCCTCTGATTAAAAGTCAGATGCTCTACCACCTGAGCTAACGGCTCATTCCAACGCAGAGTTAATCAGTTTACGGGCTTTAACGCGCCCCGCAAGAGTATCGGTCCCGATCCCCGCACGCGGCGGTAGCTTCCCGCGACTGGCGCCCACCCGCCGCTCGCGCCACTCGCAGTGGAAATTCCCCCATAAGGGGCCTATTTCAGCGCCGCGCGCAGGCGGGCGGCCAAGGCCCGCGCCTGGGTCGCGCTCAACCCTTCGTCATCCACGAAATCGCGCGAGGGGATATAGCGGCGGCTGGGGCCGATGCGCGCCCACACCCAGATCTGGCGATTGGGCGCCACCAGCGCGCCTAACTCACGCAAAACGTCGTGCTTGTATTCGCCACCGCTCTCCACCGCCGCCGCGGCCAGCTCTAGTTGCTCGGCCAGATAGCGAACCTCATCGGGCGGCATCGCGCGCAGGTTCGGGATGTAATAGGTGCGCCCCTTCTGCTCGAAGCCGTGTGCGGGCCGGCCTAAACGTAGATAGCCCCGGTCGTTGACGATCTCGAGCATCGCGAAGTCTTGTTCTTTCATCGTCACGGACCTCCCGGCTGCTGCTTTGAATTTGGCCGGTGCGCGTCGCGATAATATCGTGCAACCGGCGCGCCTCAATAGCAGGTTCTCCAATCGCAAGGTTAGAAAACTATTACATCGACTACCTTCCATGTGCCAACGTGACTGGTCGGCGGTTGCGACTGACTTGCGTTCAACGGCGGTCATGTGCGCGTTAGCTTAGGGAGCCTGTCTTGGCGAACAGGTGCGCCATCGCGAGAATTTAGTGGACTGTAACAGGCGAATCGAAAGTGATTCTGGAAATGGGTCACGATAGAACCACTTGATTGGTCGAAAGTGACGGTTGTGCAGGCGGGTATAGCGCATGAGCTTGCGTGCGAGGTCGTTAACCGAGGTGAAAATGCTGCGGGCAATTCCCTAGCGTTCGATTTTAGAGAACCAAATTGCGACGTGGTTGAACCACGGGGAATAGTTTCGAGGTGAAGTGCAGGTGTGGGCGCTGAGAAACTCCTTGACCCTGCGGTTTTTGCGGCTGGAAACAAAGTGAGAACGAAATCGCCAACGCTTTTGGGCGGTCCCAAATGCCGTTATTTTACTAATATTTCTTGGTGCGAGAGGGGGGACTTGAACCCCCACGAGCTTGCGCTCACAAGGTCCTGAGCCTTGCGCGTCTGCCATTCCGCCACTCTCGCCGGGAGGGCCGAGGCCCGGTCCCAAGCGCGCGCCGCGCGCTTGGGACCGGGAACTGACAGGATTAGCGGTCCGCGCGGCTCAATTCAAGTTACCCGGGCCCTCCGGTTGCCGGGGCGGGGCGGGGACGTTGAGCGGCGCCCTCGCCTGGGTCACACTGCGAACATCAAGCTGGTGAAAATCTCGATAATAATCGCCACTCATCGTCGGCCCCATTCCCTGGCGCGGCTGCTGGAATCGCTATACCGCCAGGCCCGCCCCGATCATCATGAGCTGCTGGTGGCCGAAAACGGCACCCCACAACCCACTACGACGGCGCCGACCCCAATTGCGCTTCAACATCTTCACGATCCCCGCCCGGGCAAATGCCGGGTGCAGAACCAGGCCATCAAGCGGGCGCGCGGCGAAATAATCGTCTGCCTGGACGACGACCTTTTCGCCGCTCCCGATTATCTCGCCCAAGTCGAGGCATTCTTTAACTCCTGTCCTCAGTTCGCGGCGATGAAGGGACGTATCCTGCCCGCCCGGCCGCCCGCCAGCGTGGTCGGACCGATGGCGGCCTACCTCGATCTGCCGATCGTCGATCATGGCTTGGAGATTCGTTCGGTACATGGCGTGCTGGGCGCCAACATGGGCTTTCGCCGCGAGGTCTTCGAGCGCTTGGGAGGCTTCGACGAGCGGCTGGGACCGGGCGCCTGCGGCCACGAAGAGGAAACCGAATTTTCCTCGCGGATGCGCGCGGCTGGGCTGCAGATCGGCTACGCACCGGGCGCTTTAGTCTACCACGAGGTCGAGGCTGAACGCGCCAACCGCGCCCGCTTTCTGCGGGTGGCCCGCGAGCGGGGCCGATGCCGGATGTTGCACGAAGCCCACGGCTGGCCCGAAGTGCTGGCCGATACCGCGCTGGCCGCGATGCGGCTTACATTGGCCCGGGCGCTACCCCTGGGCATGGAGCGACTTGCGCGCGCGGAGAAGCGGATGGCCACGGCGCTGGGGATGATTGACGGATTACGCCGGCCTCGCGTTTAAACCATGACCGCGGCGACTTTCTTTAAACAGGAGATCCAAGCAAGACGTAAAAAGACATGACTTGAAGACAGTCGAGGTGGTGCTGAAAATTTGACCCTCTCCACTTCAGCTTTTCGTGGATTTATCGAAAAGCGCGGCCAATTGTTCGCCGTAGCGCTGCCACGTGAATCGTTCCGCCGTCAGCCGGGCATCCGCTCGCAGCTCGGGCGCCACGGCCAACAACCCGCTCAGACGGCGCGCCAGCTCCTCGGGTTGTCTAGGATCAGGAACCACGAACTCTTGCCAGGTCGCGGGCAGAACCTCGGTCGCGCCGCATTGAGCGCTCAAGAGCACCGGCAAACCTGCCGCCATCGCTTCAAGCGCAACGTTGCCGAAGGCTTCGAACAGTGAGGGCAGTACCAGCACATCAGCGGCGGCGAGCAGATCTGGGACGTCCTGACGGGGCCCCAGCCATCGCAGCCGCGAGGCGATCCCAAGGGCCCGGGCGCGTGCCTGAAAATTGCCCGCTCGGCGGTCAGCGCCAACTACTACCAGGACGGTTTGCGAGGCTATCAGCGGCCACGCGTCCAGCAGACATCCCATCCCTTTGCGAGCAAATCCGCTGCCGACAAAAATCGCCACCTTGGAGTCGGGATCGAGTTGCAAGGCAGCACGTACTTCGCGCCGGCGCTTTGCAGTGGCGGGCTGAAAGCGATCCAGATCGACGCCGTTGTAAACTGGCGTCAAACGGCCCGGATCAAGGCTGAAGCAGCGCTGCAGGTCGTTGGCCACCAGGCGCGAGATCGCCGCCACCGCGCCCAGCCGCGGCGAATGAAACGCGCCGGCGTCCATCAGGCATTGGGCGCGATGGTAGGGGCTGAGCGCGCGGAGCACGCTTTGGCCGCGCGAATCCCATTGGCGAGCGGCCTGCAAATAGCTGCGATGCGCCCCTCCCTCGCATCGGATCAGGTCAGCTCCGATCGCGCGGCCGAAGCTGAGCGTTAGTTCGGCGCCGCCAGCGCGGGCGGCGCGTGCGGCCAGCAGGCCGAAACCCAGCACCTCCAGGGTGCGCGATCCCAGCGCGGCGGCAGGCAGGCGGCTGACCTCGATTCCACGCCAGCGCGGACTCGCCCGGCGGGCGGCATAGATGTGTAGGCGATGGCCGCTCGCCTGAAGAAATTCGACCGCGGCGACCAAGTCGCGCTCGGTTCCACCGCCGCCAGGATTGAAACGGCGCGCCAGCACTGCGATTCGCATCAGTGGCCGCCTTCGCGCCGACTGCGCGCGCCCCCAGGTTGTGCTAAGGTAAGTGGCGGCGGCAAGGTGAGGCGATGATCGAAGTCCAATGTCCCAGTTGTCAAACGCGCTATCGGCTTGACGAGGGGGCACTGCCCCAGGAAAACCCGACCTTCAAATGCTCGCGCTGCGGCCATGTCTTCAGCAGCGAGCCACGCGCCGCCAGTGGGCCGACCCCGCCCTTACCGCAACCTGCGCAGGCCAAGTCACCGTCGATTGCAGCGGCTGCCTCCGAGCCGCCGCGAGATGACAACCCCCTGGCCCGTTCATTCGCGGAGACCGACCTCAAAGTCCCGGAAAATCTCAGCTTCGACTTCAGCGACGACTCGGCCGACGATCATCATCTGGGCGAGAGCGACGAGCCCACCCTGGCCGACGATCCGCGCGAGCACTGGCAGGTGGGCGAAACCGCGGATCCGCCAGCTGCTCCATCCAGCGCGCTCCGCCCGCGAGCCCGGGCCCGCGGGCGCGCGCACAAGCCTGCGGCAGCGCTGGCCGGAGACGAGGAGGATGGCGCGCAGACCCGCCAGCAAGCTGGCCCGCTTCATTCCAGTGGCTTCTTCCTCCTGCTCTTTGCGCTGGCGGTAATGGCCTACGCGGTGCTGACTCTGCTGTTGGGAGTGGCGCCGGCGGCCAGCCGGGCATGGCTGGCACAATTGCCGGTGATCGGGACCGAATTCCAGGACCATCCGACGTTGGAGAGCCAAGTCAAGCTGGACGAGGTGCATGTCGCGTATCGCCAGCTGGATAACCATCGGTTGGCTTTGGTAGTTAACGGGAGCGCGCACAACCACAGCTCCGACGCCCTGCATACGATCGAAGTCGCCGTTAATCTGGTAGACGGCCAGCGGCACAGCGTGGCTGGCCAGCAGGTATTTTGCGGCAATCTGCTCTCGGCGCGTTTCGCCACCGAGATGACGCCGCACGAGCTGCAATTTTTTCAAAAACTTGCGCCGCGAAATTTTATTCTGCCCAGCGGCGCGAGCGCGCCCTTTATGGCGGTCTTCGTCGATCCACCGGCCCAAGCGCGCGGCGTGGTGCTGGCTGTGGTCCGCGCCGAACCGCCCGCGGTCGCTGGCGAGCCCGGACTCTGATGGCCGAACTATTCCTTGTCCTCCTGTTCTTCGGCCACCAATTCTTCGTACTCATCGCTGTCAAGCAAATCGTCCAATTCGGCGGTATCGCCGATCTTGATCTTGATCAACCAGCCGTCGCCGTAAGGATCTTCGTTGATAATCTCGGGACTTTCGGGCAACTCCTGGTTGACCTCGACCACCGTACCGCTGATCGGGGCGTAAATATCCGAGGCAGCCTTGACCGATTCGATCACGCCGAAGGCATCATCCTTGCTGATCTTGTCGCCCACGCCCGGTAATTCCACGAATACAATTTCACCCAACTGGTCCTGGGCAAAGTCAGTGATACCAATGGTAGCCACCGAGTCTTCGGCCGCGACCCATTCGTGCTCTTTGGAATATTTAAGGCCCGCGGGGATCTCCATAACCTCCCTCCGAAACACACGGCGGCGCCTAAGCGCCGCGCTCCATACCAAGCGCATTTGCTCGCGCGCAATGTCATCAAGCGCGGCCGTAACGTCGTTGTCAAGGTCTCAACCATCTCGGGCTGACACCCTTACGCGCACGAACAATACGCCGGACACATGTCAATCACCCGCCACCGCGGTGTGGTCGCAGGTGGCGCTCTTAACGGGCGCGTAAACGGCCTGTCCTGGTCACCATAATGGAGAGCCAATGATAGTTGGAATACCGCGCGAAATTAAAGTTGACGAAAATCGGGTAGCGCTGACTCCGGCCGGCGTCGGCGCCTTGTGCGCGCATGGCCACAGTGTACTGGTCGAGCGCGGTGCGGGAGTTGGCAGCGGGTTGGACGATCGTGCCTTTCGCGCCGCCGGCGCGCGTATCATGCCTTCGGCGGCGGCGCTGTGGCGCGCCGCCAATCTGATTCTCAAGGTCAAGGAGCTGCTTCCCGCTGAATTTCCCTACCTGCGGCCGGATCTGATCGTTTTCACCTACCTTCATCTGGCGGCCAATCCCGAGCTCGCACGCGCCCTGCTCGCCAGCCGCTCCAGCGCGCTGGGCTACGAAACCGTGCAACTAGAAGATCGCAGCCTACCCCTGCTGGCCCCCATGAGCGAAGTCGCCGGGCGGCTGGCGATACAAGCTGGCGCCTGGTGCCTGCAGGCGCAAAACGGTGGTCGCGGCGTACTGCTCAGCGGCGCCTCCGGCGTGCGCCCCGGGCGGGTACTGGTCCTGGGCGCCGGAATCGCGGGGGCCAACGCTAGCCAAGTCGCGGTCGGAGTGGGGGCGGAGGTTACGGTAATGGACATAAGCGCGCCCAGACTGCGCTATCTGCACGACATCTTGGGCGGCCATCTCAACACCTTGATGTCTAATCGCGCCGCCCTGGAGGAGGAGATCAGCCAAGCAGATCTGGTTATCGGCGCGGTGCTGGTCCCCGGTGCGCGCGCCCCTCGGCTGATTACGCGTGCGATGGTCGCGCGAATGAAGCCGGGCGCGGCGCTGGTGGATCTATCGATCGATCAGGGCGGGACCTCGGAGACCTCACGTCCTACCACCCATGAGCAGCCCATCTATCGCTATCATGACGTGGTCCATTACTGCGTCACCAATATGCCGGCCGCGGTCCCTCACACCTCCACCTACGCGCTGACCAACGCAACCCTCTCCTATGCCCTGGAGATCGCCGACCAAGGGGTGCTTAAGGCCTGCCAACAGAACCAAGCCTTGCGCGCCGGCCTTAACATTTTCGACGGCCACGTCGTCCATCCCGCGGTTGCCCAAGCCCTGGGTGTCGAACCCCGTTCGCCCTGGTCCTGATGACCACCTTGGTAGGCGCTGTCTGTTACGACCGGTCATTTGCGCTATGGCCCGAGTGATTTCGAGGCACCGGGCCTATGCGCTTTGCGCGGCACGCTCACGCCGACGCCCGCCCTGGCGCAAGGGGCGGCGACCGGGACACAAGCCGCTTTGCGGCTTGCCCAACCACTGCGAGAGGCGAATTTCGCGGCGTGTATCACCTTGCACCGGTGCATGTTTCTCCAACGCCCGCAGCAGTTGGCGCCCTTCGATCCCGAGCAAATCGCACAGGTTGAGATAGGAGTAGATACCCTGGCGGCTGGGCGAACGCATCCAATAAGCGACTTCATCGAAGCGCAGCCGGGCCTTGCGCGAACGCGCCTCGCGATATTTCAGATAGCACGCTACCGCATCCGCCAGTACGGCGAAGGCCAAGCGATGCTCGCCATCATTAGAACACGTACCGCGGCCGTACAGATCATAATACTGTTCAGGCAGGACAATCCCGCCCTCGAAGTTAACCGGCAGCAGCTCGTCCAGCCGCGCCACCGCTTCCCGAGTTACCAATTCTTCATTCATGCTTGCGCTCCAATCTGCCAAGCGGCGGAGAAATCTCGTCAGGCCTCCGGTGGTTTGCTCAGCAAGCTATGCTGCCGACTTCTTTCGCAAAAACCGGGCCGCGGTCTGGGGTTGAAATACCTACGAGATCTGCAACCGAATCTTGAGCCAGCAAGCGGACTTGGTAATTTTTACGCGCAAGTACGCGCCGCGGGCTATCCACCCGCCCCGGCTTTCGAACTTACTGCCCGCCCTCCGCGTTCGCGATAGATTAAAGCCAACCTGAACGGCGTCTAACTATTCAGACCTCAAACTATTCGGAAAGGATAAAGCCAATGCGAACGATTCAGGCAGGTTGTTTTTTGGTCGTGCTTCTAATCGTTAGTCTGGGCGTGGCGGCGCAGAGCGCCCACGCTTGGCCGTCAGCGCTAACGCCCGCACCAGAGGCGCACGAAGGCGGGTTGTGGTTGGTGACCAGCCATCCCGTGACGGGGCTGTGGGAAGGCACCACGCGCGCCTACTGCGGCGCCTTAACCAAGCCCGATCGCTGCAACGCGGTCCAGAAAATCACCCTCCAGCTGCGCCAGACCTCGCCCACGAGCTTTACCGGGACCTATAGCTGCGCGTATGGAAACATGGTCTGCTTGCAGGACATGCAGCACGGCAAGGTGATCTCGGGCGATCTCGACTCCAGCCGGACCACCTTTCGCATCTACTTACCAATCGGCATAACCTGCATGTACAATGGCCAGCTCACCAATGCTAAAGGCTCGGGTGAGTATTCGTGCACCAACGGGGGAACCACCTACTTGGAGCAAGGGATGTGGCAGGTGAACAAGGAGCAGTGACGCCCTGGGCCAACCCGGCGTGATCGGAAATGAAGCGGGGGAACCGTGACGTTCCCCCGCTTGGAAGTTGCAGCGGCTTAGGAGCGGCCCACCTCGCGCCAATCGGCTTGGGGCGAAATCACCGCGTCCTGTGCCTCCATCACACCCCACGCGACCTCGGTGTCAAGGCCATGGGCCGGCTCACCTTTCATGAAGCGGCGCACCGCCTCCAGCAGTAGACGGCGGCCGCGGTTGACCGAGGTGTCGCTGGAGCCCAGATACTCTTTGGAGCGATCGACGATCGGGCCCTGGGAGACGGCCACCGAGTAGTCCTCGAAGCGCAGAAACGGCATACCGGCCCAACTACCTTCCTTCATGCGCTCGCGGTTCTGGTTCCAGCGGTTGTCGATATTACCCAGACCTTCCGCGCTATTGTCCAAGTTGGCCGGGGCGTTGGTGGGAAAATTGCCCACCGGGCGGGTAAAGTTATACCAGACGTCCCACTGCGCGGAGTGATAATCGTCCACCGGCACCGAGATAGTCAGCAGATGGTCGTCCTTGCGGCTGCCCATCGGAATGAACGAGTACCAAGGCACCGCATAGTCTCGCACCCGCACATAATGCTGGCCATCGGGCATCTTGCGCACCGCCGCCTCGCGATAGCCGTAGGGCTGAGGATCGAACACAAAGCGCGGACCAGTATCCTTGGTGGCGTTGCCACCGCGCAGCCAATCGCGATGCAGAATGCCGACGTGGGCCGAGTCCAATTGTCCCTCCAGCCCCTGAAACCAGTTGCATTCGATCACCCCCAACGACACCCGCACATGGTCGGCCGGCAGATCCATGAAATTGAACCGAGGAAACTGCGAGGGTTCGTGATCGGCCAGGAACACGAACACGATGCCTCCGCCTTCGCGGGCCGGATAGCGCCGCAGCCGGGTTTTGCCGATAAGCTCGGCACGCCGCTCAGGTCGCTCGGTGGGGACCTCCAGCAACTGGCCCTCCATACCTAGCTTCCATCCGTGATAGGCACAGCGCAAACCGTCGCCTTCGTTGCGGGCCAAGGCCAGCGAGGTCCCGCGATGAGGGCAGGCCTCGTCGTAGCATCCAAGCCGTCCGTCGGCGGCGCGAAAGAGCACAAAGTCTTCGCCCAACAAGCGCACTCGTCGCGGCGCACCGCCCGCTGGCAGCGCGGCCGAGCGCATCGCCGGCACCCAATACTCCCGCATGAATCGGCCCATCGGGCTATCGGGACCAACTCGACACAACAACTCGTTGTCTTCTGTCTTAAGCATCAGGCTCTCTCCTGAATTGTGCAGTTCACGGGCCAGGAACCTTCATGCCATAAATACACAAGTCATATATAACCCTTTGTGCTCGCGGTTGACAGAACCGAGGGCTCTTAAAAATCACCCCGCGCGGTGGGCCATTTGGTATTGGAAGCACCCCGGGAGCATCCTGGAGACCAGCATGAGCGAGCGCATAAAGAGCTCGGGCCGGCAGCCACCCTCGTCCCGGCTGGGCAAATCCGTGATCGGCCCTTACGGCACCGCCCCGGTGAGGTTGCTCGGCGCCCAGCCCGACCGCCTGAAGGATCTCTACTACTATTTGCTCAGCACCTCGTGGCCGCGGCTCATTTTGCTCATGAGCACAGCGTTTGTTGGAGTAAACCTACTCTTTGCGCTGGGTTACTGGGGATGCGGCGGGATCGACAACGCTCGCCCCGGCTCGTACCTGGACGCCTTCTTTTTCAGCGTTCAAACCATGGCCACCATCGGCTATGGCCAACTGGCGCCTCGCTCACTCCCGACCAACCTGCTGGTCACGGTCCAAGCCTTCCTGGCCCTGATCTCACTGGCCCTGATGACCGGCCTGACCTTCGCTAAATTCTCGCTGCCCAGCGCGCGGGTGCGCTTTAGCCAGGTCATGGTTATCTGCCCGCACAATGGCCGCCTGTGCCTGATGTTTCGGATGTCGAACCTGCGCCTAAATCAAATCGTCGAAGCACGGGCCAACGTCGCGATGGTACGCACGATCCTGACGACCGAACAACAACAGTTCCGGGCCGTAACCGATCTGGCGCTGGAGCGTTATTTAAACCCGGTCTTTTCTCTAACCTGGACCGCAATCCATCCGATTACCGCGGATAGCCCGCTGGCCGGCGCCACACCCGAGAGCCTGGCCCACGCCGACACCGCGTTCGTAGTCTCGCTCACCGGACTGGATGGCACCGTGATGAATAATGTCCACGTCCGTCATACCTATGGCGCCAATGATATTCGTTGGAACAGCCGCTTTGTGGATGTCCTGCATTTTCACCCCGACGGCACTTCCACCATTGACGTCAGTCGTCTGGACGACGTAGTCGCGCTATAGATTCGCGCGCCATCGCGACGGTGCCGTGCTCAATGGCACCGCCGCGATGGTGTTTGGGGTTCTTAACCAGCGGCTAATCTTGTCCGTAAGCCTTCAGCGCCCCAGGCGGCGTGGCCAGCGGCACCATCTGCGCGATCTGAGCCTGTAGCAATGCGCGCAGCTTGTTGTCGATCTGGAAGAAGCGCGTGGTCTTAATCGGTCCAAGAGCGGCACGAAACTTGGGTATAAACCGCTTTTGCACGTTCAGGCGGTCCTGCGCAATCGCCATTACTTCGTCGAGCTTCTGCGTGGCCTGAGCGTCGGTGAGCGAGGTGGCGTTTTTGGAAAACTCGCGAACCTCTTGGACGTGGCGCAGTTCGATCTTATCCATCGCCGCTTCGTACTGATTGTAAAGCGGCCAGAACGTGGCCTCCTCCTTTTTGTTCAGGAGCATGTTTTCGCCGAACACCGCCTTGCGTTCGGCCTTGGCCGCTTTCCAGTCCAGTTGGCGCTGGGTCATCGGCGCGGGGCTGGCGGGAGTCGAAGCGAGCTGATCCTGGGCGCCCGCGGGCGGCGCCAGCATCGTGCCTGAGACCAGCGCGCACGCAGCCAAAGCTATCAATTTTTGCGATAGGTTCAATCTATATTCTCCTAACGAGCTGAGTTATGCCCTATAAACCGCCTCGCGCCAATCAGTCAAGTCCGGCCTGCGAGGGCTACCCAATCACGAGCGCAAGGCCCGCGCCGCCGAGCGGCCAGCCAGACGGCCGTACACCGACCCCGCCGTCAAGCCACTGCCTCCGGGGTAGTTGAAGTAAAATAGGCCGCCTACCAGTTCACCCGCCGCGTACAAGCCTGTAATCGGCACCCCATCAGTGTTGATCACTCGCCCCTCGTCATCGATATGCAAACCGCCAAAGGTGAAGGTGATACCGCAGGTCACGGCATAGGCCTCGAATGGTGGCGTATCAATCGGATTGGCCCAGTTATGCTTGTCGATCGCCAGGCCCTGAGTGGCACGGCCGTCCTTAATGTTGGGATTGAAGGGAATATCCTGGCGTACAGCGCCGTTATAAGCCCTGACTTCGGCCAGGAAGCCGGCCGGATCCACGTCCTCCAATTTTCCCGCCAGCTGCTCCAGGCTGTCGGCGCTGACCCGCGTCACCCGCTTGATGCGGTACTCGTCGCGCAGCAGCCCGCTCACCTTGCGATCGAAGATCTGCCAAGCGAAGTGGCCGGGCTGCTCCAGGATGGCGCGGCCATAGCGGGCGTAGGTATAATTGCGGAAGTCAGCCCCTTCGTCTACGAACCGTCGGCCGCGACTGTTGACCATGATTCCAAAGGGATAGCTGTGCTTCTGAAACGCGTCGCCTACGCTTAGATCGCCGAAGTCGGGCGCGTTGCGATCCCAGCCCACGGCGTGGCAGCCCGACCAGTTGCCCCAGGGCATCGCGCCCACCTCCAGCGCCATCAAGATCCCGTCCCCAGTGTTGAAGCGGCTGCCGCGCACCTTGGCCAGGTCCCAGCCCGGCCCCAGATAGCGGGTGCGCATTTCCGCGTTGGCCTCGAAACCGCCGCAGGCCAGCACGACGGCGCGCGTCTGCACCGCGAGATGGCGACCTTGGAAGCGGACCATGACGCCATGCACGCCATGTTCGTCATGGATCAACTCCAGCGCGCGCGCTTGGTACATGACCGTGATTCCGGCACGCTCGGCGGCGGCATAAAGCGCTTCGATCAATCCCGGCCCGCCGCCCCAGGCCTCTACCGTCAACCCGCCCCAGAACTTGAAGCGGCCGTCGATTTTAAAGGCTTGGCGGCCGTAGATGGGCGCAAAGCGTATACCTTGGCTCCGCAGCCAAAGCAAAGTATCCAAGCTGTGATTGACCAGCGTCTCGGCCATCGCCGGATTGGTCCGGTACTGGGTGACGCGACACAGGTCGTCATAAAATTGATCGGCCGAATAGGTCCCGAAATCGGTCTGGCTGAGTTCCTCGGCGCTCAGATCGGGCATCACACGCAACAAGTCGTCGACGCCGTCGTAGGCCACGCGCATCGCACCCGCGGTGAAGCGGCTGTTGCCCCCACGCTCGGCCGCCGGTGCGCATTCCAACACGATCACGCTGGCTCCGCTTTGACGGGCCGCCAAGGCCGCGCATAAAGCCGCGTTGCCGCCTCCCACCACCACCACGTCACAGCTCAGCGGTCCCGTCGATGCTACCGTCATGCCCTTTCCTCCATCCTAAGATCAGGCTGACCCAGCTTACCCTGCTAGTGTTTGCCGTCGCGTCGGCGCGATTGCAAGCGGCGCCTGACACGCCGCGCGCTGGTACGTCGATGGCTTAACCGTATCGCGCTTGATATGTCCCAGCCATGCAATTAAAGCTGGTGCAATGGCTACGGTAATCATCACGGGCGGCGCCGGCGGTCTGGGCACGGCGATTGGCCAGGCGCTTTTGGCGCGCGGCGACCGTGTCATCTCGTTCGATCTGAAGCCTGCGCACGCGGCCACCCGCAGCATCGAGTTGGATGTGACCCAGGAGGCCGAGATCGCGGCGGCGGTGTTGAAAGTTCATCGCGAATTTGACGATATCCAGGGGCTGGTCTGCGCGGCAGGAGTCGTGGCGGAAGCGCCGCTGGCCCAGCTCACGCTGACGCAATGGCATCGGGTGCTGGACGTTTCACTGACCAGCGCTTTTTTAGCCATCCGTGCGCTGCTACCCATGATGGAAGCGCGCAAACGAGGCAAAATCGTTGCCTTTTCTTCCGGTTACGGCCGCAAGGGCTACCGTCATGGCGCGGCTTACGCCGCCGCCAAGGCCGGGATCGAGGCCCTCATCAAGTCCACCGCGCTGGAATACGCCGGCCGCGGCGTAACCGCCAATGCGATTGCTCCCGGTCCAATCCAGACTCCGATGCTCGATCTGGTACCACGCGAGCGAGTCCGGGCGCTGGAAGAAGCGATCCCGATGGGCCGCGTCGGCCAGCCCAGCGACATAGCCGGCGCGGTGCTGTTTTTTCTCGATCCAGCCAGCGATTATATTAACGGCCAGGTTCTCCACATCAATGGTGGTCTTTTGATGCCATGAATAAGCCCGCGCACCCCTCTTGGGCAAGCTCCGAAATCGCGGCTTCCAACCTGGTCGACAACCGGGTCTATACCGATCCGCAGGTTTACCAGCAGGAGCTGCGCCGGCTGTTCGACCGCTGCTGGTTGTTTGCCTGCCACGAGAGCGAGCTTCCGCGCCCGGGCGACTATCTGACTACCTCGGTGGCGGAGTCGCCACTTTTGATCGTGCATGGCAAGGACGGGCAGATTCGCGCCTTCTACAACACCTGTCGCCATCGCGGCACCCAGCTAACTGCCGAGCGCTGCGGCCATGCCAGCACTTTTCGCTGTCCCTATCACGCGTGGGTCTATTCGCTGGAGGGCGATTTAATCGCGGTACCCGGCGAAGAGGCGTATGCCGGCAGTGGCTTCGACGCCAAGCAGCTACCACTGTTAGGCCTGCGCTGCGAGAGCATCTACGGCTTGATCTTTGTCAACGCCGATCCGGGAGCGCCCCCGCTGCGCCAATGGCTGGGGGAGGGAGTGATCGACAGCTTGGCCACGCCGCTTGACCAGGGTGAGTTCGAGGTCATCAAATACTACGGCTACGAGGTCGAAGTTAACTGGAAGATCTTCGCGGAAAACGTGCGCGACGGCTACCACGTCCCCTTCGTCCATCCTTTTTTCCGCCGCGCCAGTCCGCCCGGCCCCTACCATCTGTTCGAGCATGGCCACGCCGTGCAGCATCTAAAAATGGATCCGGTCGGGATGGGGCCCGAGCTGTGGGACAAGTTGCGCCGTTATCCACTGCCTGGAGTTAAAGAGGGGGCAGGCTACATTGTCACGCTGTTTCCCGACATCAATGTGATGCTGCGGTCCAGTATGATCTCCATCGATACTCAGCGCAGCTTGGGGCCGTGCCGGGTGCGGCTGGAAAGTCGCGTGCTAGGGCTTAAGAGCGACAGTGAAGAGATGCGCGAGCAGCGCCGCTTTCAGCACATGACTTGGTTCCTAGGCCCATTGGAACAGGAGGATCAGCCCGTCTTTCGCCTCCAGCAGGCCGGGGTTAGCGGTCGCGGCGTCCCCTTCAGCATCATTGCCCGCGGCTCCAATAGCAGCGTCGGCACCCGCGGCGACGACAACCGCCTGCGCAATTTTTGGGCGCAATGGCGCACGATGATGGGTACGCAATTCAACAGCCTGGAGTGATTCGACGCTCCCCGAGCGCACGTAAGCGGAAGGGCGGCACCGCCACGGGGTGTTCACCAACACAGGTGGGGCGCCATCGGCCACGCGGAGAAGAGGGGGGGTCAAAAATCTTGCGAGTTAACAAGTCCTTGGGTAGCTTGGAGAGCCAAAAATAGGGGTTCAGACTAATGCCAGCACGTTATGACCTTCGTGAGCAGCAAGAACTTATCGGCTCGTTGCAGCCGGCGATTCATCTGCCCCAAAACTGGAATTACGAGCTTAGCGCCCCTCTTTTCAAAGCCTACATGCACCCGCCCCACGATGTCGGCGGTCAGTTCGACGTTCCCGTCCAGTATGAGGAGAAGGAAGAGGAGCAATGGGAACTCGATACCTATGTGACCTGCGAAGTTTTGGGTTGGAAGGGTATTTGGAACTCCGAGGAAAGGCGACGTCGGGCGGATAACGACCTGGGCTATGCGCTCTATCTAGGCATCCCGTACTATGGGCGCTGGATCTTGGCGGCAGCGCGCATGCTGGTGGACAAAAACCATATTTCGCTGGTCGAATTAGTGGAAAAGATTGCGGAGGTCAAAGCGCGCAATGCCAAAAAGTAAATCCGCAAAAAAGCTCCCGCCTACCGCTGGTAAGGCCCGCTTCAACGTGGGCGACCGGGTTCGCGTCAAGGACCTCCCCAATCTGTTCTATAGCCGCACCCAGATGTATGTCCGCGGGATCGTGGGCACCGTCGCCGCTCATACCTACCAGGACGTCATCCCCGAGGATGAAGCTTTCAACCGAGATGGCCGATTGGAGCAGTACTATATCGTACGATTCCGACAGAAGGATCTTTGGCCTGAATATCCGTTCGACAACGACACGCTCCAGACCGAGTCCCCGGAGCGCTGGCTCGAGCCCGCGTGACCGCGCGGATTGAAGGAGGCAAATCTGTGAGCCATTCACACCAGCCGGGAGGCAGTGGCGAGCATCCCGCGGCGCCGATGGTGGAAGAAATCACCGACTTCGAGGTGCTCGAGATCGCGGTACGCGAACTCGCAATCGAACACGGCCTGTTTACCGCTGAAGATCATCGCAGGTTTACCGAGTGGGCCGAATCGATCGGACCGGCCGCCGGCTCTCGCTTGGTAGCCAAGGCTTGGACCGACCCGGCGTTCAAAGCGCGGCTGATGGAGGATGCGGTCAAGGCCTGTAAGGAGATCGGGATCGATTGGGCAGAGCCCACCGGCTTCGGCACCCCCAGCGATTACATGAACCTGCGTGTCCTCGAAGATACGCCGACCCTGCATCATGTCATCGTCTGCACGCTTTGCTCGTGCTACCCGCGCCCCTTGCTCGGCATGTCGCCCGAATGGTACCGCACCACTAACTACCGGCGCAGACTGGTTCGTTGGCCACGTCAGGTCCTCGCCGAGTTCGGTTTGATTCTTCCACCAGAGGTGGAGGTGCGGGTAGAGGACTCCAACCAGAAATGCCGCTTCATGGTCCTCCCGGTGCGACCCGAAGGCACCGAGAACTGGACCGAGGAACAGTTGGCAGAGATTGTCACGCGCGACTGTATGATTGGGGTCGCCCTGCCGCGCCCGGGCAGAACGGCAGACGTTCATCCAGTTCACAAGGCACGCCGGCCCGTCCAGGGCTCGGCTCATTCAGAGGCTGCGAATGAGCGCGAAAAGTGAAGTAGCGACCGAGCCTATCAAACTGCTTGAGGCGCTGCGCGACGAGCAGAAAACCTGGAGTGTACTCGCCCCGCGTTACGGGGTCACCAATCCCGATCCACCTTGGAAAACCAGTCTGGTGGCTCTGTGCGACTGCTTAGCCGCGAGCGGGGTGCTTCCCCCCGTGGAGCGGCGTCAAGCCGAAGATAAGCTGGTAGATTCGCTCTACAGCAATGTTCCCGCACCCGAGCGCCAACTGCTCGCGCTGGTTCACATCATGCTCAAGCAGGGTCTAGTAACCGAAAGTGAACTCGCCAGTCGCATGATCGCCGTTCGGGCGCGGCTTGAATCGGCATAGGTTTGAGGCGATGGGCGCCGACTGTAGCTGCCCACCGCAATCACAACAGGCGCAGGCCGGACCCGACAATGATCGAGATCGTCCCGACCCCCTCCGGGGTATTGGCATACGAACCTTTTGGTTTTACCAACTGCGTGCGCTTTCGCGACGTTCTCTACCTGTCGGGCATCTCGGCATTAGACCCCAAGGGTCAAGTCATCGGCCACGAGATCGAGACACAGACCATTCAGGCCTTTCGCAACATCGAGGAAATCTTACGCGCCGCGGGCAGCACTCTGGGCCAGCTCCTGCAGATGACCAGTTTCGTAGTGGATCTCGCCGCCAACGGCCAAAAATTCGTCGACACACGCAAGCGGATCCTCGGCACACCAACCTACACCAGCGCTACGATTGGGGTGTCCGCGCTGATGATTCCGGGCCTACTGCTGGAAATCCAGTGTTGCGCTGCAATGCCTTAAAGAGCCGTTCGCTGGCAAAGCTGCCCTGACCGTTATGCCACCCCGTTGCGGCCAATAGTTCTTCCCAATGGTCGCCTTGAGAAGGCCGCCAGCGACGCGATAGACTGAGGTCCAATGGCCCCCCAGGTAATCGATCAACGCGGTCGCGCGCTGGCTCGGCTGGCGCACGAGCGCATTCTGTTCGAGCGCCATCCCGGAGGCAAAATTGCAGTCTGCCTGATTTATCCCAACACCTATCCGCTGGCGATGGCGAACCTTGGTTTCCAAGCCGTTTACCGAATCTTCGACCAGGAGCCG
>DATGLK010000071.1 GCA_035294265.1 Candidatus Binataceae bacterium | reverse complement strand
GCGCTGCTGTTTCGGGCCTTTATCGATGAAACCCGCGGGCTGTCGCTGGGCGATTCGGCCAAGGAAGGAGCCTGGACCCAAACCCGCCGTACCGCCACCAGACCATTGCATGGCGCAGGGCGGAGAGCACCCGATGGTCAGCATCGGCAGGCTTAACCCAGTCTTGGTTGCGCTCCTAAGCGGCCTGCTCCTACTGGCCGCTGGCGCGCGCGCTTCCGATCATACCCGTCCCACGCGCAGGCATGCTCACCCTCACAAGCGCCACACGCCCACCCCGACGCCTACGCCGACGCCCACCCCGACCCCCAGTCCGGTTCCCACGCCGCGTGCACTGGTGCTGATCAGCGGGGGCATCGGGATGGTGACGATCGCTACCGGCAGCAGTCCGGCGGTGCTCGAAGGCAGCGAGGTTTACGACGAACACAGCGGGCAGTTCTATCCCGCCGGCGCGATGACGGCGCGCCGCGACCGCCATAGCGCGGTGCGTCTGCCCAACGGCAAGGTCTTGATCGTGGGTGGCGCCGACAGCGTGCTGCTGCCCTATTTGACGCTTTCGGGTCCGAGCCTACCCTGGATTTTACGTACTAACGATCTCTTCGATCCGGCGCGCGGCCTGTTCTATGCCGACGGCAAGATGGCGGTTGGACGCGACGACGCTACCGCCACGCTGCTTCACAACGGCAAGGTACTGATCGCTGGCGGAGGTATCGCTCAAAGCGAGTTGTACGATCCGGTCACCGGCAAGTATAGCATCGTTGGCGACACCGTGCGGGTGCGTTACGGGCAAACCGCGACCCTGCTGAACAATGGCAAGGTATTACTTGCGGGTGGCGGAGACGCGTTGGCCGAATTGTTCGATCCAACGCAGAACAAGTTTTTCGCAACTGGTGCGATGAGTACCAACCGCTTCAGTCACACCGCAACCTTGCTCAAGGATGGGCGGGTGCTGATTGCCGGCGGTAGCGTGTACGCGCGTAGCCAACCGCTGGATACCACGGAAATTTACGATCCGGTCAGCGGCCGGTTTAGCCCCGGGCCCAAGATGCTGAGTGCGCGCGCTGGCCACACTGCGACCATGCTACACGACGGTAAAGTGCTGCTGGCCGGCGGTCAGAGCCACCGGATGGCAGCTTTGTACGATCCGGCAACCGAGCGCTTTTCTGCCACTGGCAAGATGGTGGATAACCGCTATCTGCACACCGCTACCCTCCTGCCCGATGGCAAGGTGCTATTGGCGGGAGGCTGGGACAAGAGCTATACGCCGCTGGCCAGTGCCGAGCTGTACGACCCGGCCAGTGGCCAGTTCAGCGCCACCGGCAAGCTTAAAGTGGGGCGCGCCGATCAGACGGCGACCCTGGTGTTCGTCAAACAATGGCCGCCCCCGCTATGGTTGAAGCCGACCCCTACTCCAACTCCCTCGCCAACGCCGCGCCCGACCGCGACGCCTACGCCGACCCCAACCCAGACCCCGACCAGTACGCTCACCCCAACCCTGACTGCCGCCCCTACGCCCACTGGTTTACCCACAGCCGTGCCGGCGTCGGCGCTGAATTCGAGCGCCAGGCCGACTTCCAAACCGGCCGAGCATAAAGGACATGTGGTGGTTACCCATCGCGGGCAACCGCATCATCGGGCTTTGCCCCCTCCGGTGCGCGAGAAAATCGAGCCCAAGGCTGCTTATTCCGCCACGCCTCAGACCCGTTTGACCCCTCTTGCACGGAAACCGCCCCGGCGGGTTAGCGCAGCCACTCCGCGGCCTTCGCCAGCGCCATCGACCAGCAAGGAAATTATTCCGAAGGCCACTACTAGCCCGTCAACGTGACGCCAGGTCCGCTTGTTGTAAACGGTCATAGTCTGGTAATCTCAGGGCGAAGCAAGTTTTGAGACCAAGGAGCGGGTTTATGCGAAAGACGATCTTCTTTGGAGCGATGGCCCTGTTCCTGCTGGGTTTTGGCGGCTATGCCACCAGCCACGCCTCGCTGAGCTCTATTCTAGCGGCCTCCGACGCGCCCAAGTGCTGTCAGAATCATGCCGCCTGCTGCCCGGGTAGCTCGTGCTGCTCCGGAGGAAAACACAGCGAACACGCTTGTCTGCGCTAACAAGGGCTGGCCTCGCGTCTAACGGATAGAAGCTCCGGTCTGGACGCTGTCGCCCGCGGGCAGCGTCCGGGCTGAGGTTCAGATAAGGGTCTTTAGCTCGAGAATTTTCTCCTCGAATGCAGGTGAGGATGGTGTCGGTGTGCAAGCGCCGCGCGCTGACCATCGCCGCGGAGATAGTATGCGCACGGCCGCGCTGCGGCTGTGCGCAAATAACAAGTGATGAAAAAACTCGGTCTGGCACTGTTGATGTGCGGGTGTAGCGGTTGTTTCAGTCCATTTTCAACCTGGAGCACGGGGCGACCGATGTATCCCGGCGCCTATCGAGCCGAGTGGCAGCGGATCCACGCGCCCGACCACAAGGTGACTTTTTACGAGAGGTACTTCGAGGGTACCGGCTGCTCGGAGCCGCTCAATGCCGACAATCAATGCCCAGGCACCGTCTCGCGTGGTTTGTTTAGCTGGAACGGTGGCGGCGGGTGACTTGCTCAGGCCTCCTCGCCCCCCATCCCGGCGCGGCTGCTTTAAGAGTTGGTCTTGTGAAGTCGAGTAGATAGCTAAAGTACTGCTTCTTGGCGCGGTAAACTCTATGCGAGTGTGTTCCGTGTCAGTCCTGCCTGAATAGCTAGCCGAATTACTAAGATCGTATCTTTAAGAGATCTCTCGGCGGTCTGCTGGTGGGATGCCACGCACCCTGCAGCTTGGTGGCAGACTGGCCGGACGCTTGTGGTGCTCAGGGGAGGGGACCGAGGGAAGGCAGGGGGACATTCAGTCCGGCGTACAAGGCTCGTCGCGGACCCCATTGAGGTGAAAAGACGCCGATTCCTGTGCCGTTACGGAGCTCGTAGGGATGATCGAAGACGTTTACCACTACTAGCCGTCCGTCAACCGTGCCCAGCGCGGGAGCGTGGAAGCTATGCCCAAGCGCCGCGTTGATTTGCCAAATTGGCGCGAGCGTCTGGCTATTGGCGAAGCCCGCGCGGTATCCGCTGCCCCAGATGGCGTCGAGGGAAAGCAAAAATCCCCGCCACCGATAGCTGCCACCGGCCGATGCGGTAAAACGTTGGTCGTCGTCCAGTGTTATCCAATGATGCTGGACATAAGCGACGGTCGCACTATTATCGGCCAGAAACTGGCCGGCGGTGATGTCCTTCGCCTGAATGACGGCGTAGGACAAATTGAGGTAGGCGGAAAAGGCGCCTCGACCTTCCACCAGGCTAACATCGGTACCCCAGCCACGTCCTTGACGATAACTTAACGGCGCCGTGACGTAGGTGCTGCCGAGCTGGGCGAGGTCTAGCTTGTGGCGTGCGACAAGAAAATAGCTGTCCAGGCTTAAGGCTAGATTCAGGGGTAGCTGGCGAGCCAGCCCGACATCGAAAAAATCGTCGGTCTCGGCCGGGATCTTTTGGCTTCCTTGGGTGACCGCAGGTTGGCCGGTGGTGCCGGCGAATCTGCTCAAGGTTTGCAACTGGACGGAGTCGAACGGTGGCACCTGGAAGTAGCGGGCATAGCCGGCATGGAGTTCGGTCTGTGAATCGATTTGATAGGCTGCACCTAGCCGTGGACTGAATTGCCATTGAGTAACAAGAGCGTTCATCAAGTCCAGGCGGGCGCCAAAGGTCAGGGTGAGACGAGCGGTGGGGCGCCATTGATCCTGCAGGTAGAGGCCGTAGAGCATGGCCAGGGTGTGGTGGTTGTCGACCACAGAAATGGGGATGGTACTGCTCTGGTTACCACTGCTATCGACAGGGAAGACCTGGGCGTGATCGTCCAGTTCGATGGTCTCCCCGCTTAGGTAAAAGCCTGCCTGAATTGCATGCTCTGAGCCGAGATGGTAAGTCGTGTCGCCCTGAAGACCATTCACATATCCCGAGTCGAGCAAACGCGCGGCGATGCCGTTGTAAATCAGGTCGCCCACCGGGTCGGGGTCGAAGTTGAGTTGGTAGTATCGGCTGAAATAGGATATCTGATAAGAGCATGTAGCGCCTAGAGTACCGTCAATTGAGAGGACACCGTAATAGCTCTGCTCGAACTCGCTTTCCGCGACCGCGTTTGCCGGATAGGAAGCGACCGAAGCAAGCGCATACAGTGGACTGACGTGGGGGTTTGGTGGGATTTGAAAATAATTGTCCGAACTCCCTACCACCAGACTAAGCCGAGCAGAGGGACCAAGAGGATAAGACAGATAGCCGAAGAATTGACCTTGGTCGGTATAGTCGTGCAAGGGCGTGGGGGTGGAAGTCGCCTGCTGCACGCCGAGATCGTTGCGTAAGTATATTCCACTGACGTAGTAGCTCAGTTGATGGTCGCACCCGCCATATTCGAAACTGGGCTCAAGGGTATCGCGCTGTCCACCGTACAGATTGACAGTGTCACCGGGATCCTGACAACCGCTTCGTGTTCGCAGGTCAAGGACCGCTTCGTTGCGGAAACCGTATTGGGCGGGCATGAAGCCGGTAAGCAGATCCACACTTTGCAAAAAGCGCGGGCTTAGAATTTCGCCGAAGTTGTTTACCGCGTCGGGAATGTAAACGCCGTTGATGCGATACTGGATACCGTCGCCGTTTTCGCCATGCACGTGAATCTGCCCTTGCCCTTGACCATACGCGTCGGGACTTACCCCGGGCGCCTGGATTAGAACCTGTCGCAGGCTGGAATTATCGCCCGCCGGCAGGCTGCTTATCGCCGCGCTGTCGAAGCGGTAGGTGCTCGTACCCGCGTTAGAAGGCGCGTTGCGAGGCGATTGGGCTTGCCGTGCGGACACCGGCAGCGTAAGAGGCGTCTCGGAGCTAAGCGGGATCACGAGGGCGCCGGAACTTGAGATCGCGACTACCGAGGTTGTGAAACCGGGTAAGCTTGCAGCGATACGCGCCGGGGTGTGGCTAGTGGCGGCAAAAGAGAAGCGGCCGGTCGAGTCCGTATGCGTGGTCGCAAGCGAATTGCCCTGATCGTCGAGCAAGCGGAGGAGTACGTGAGGCAGCGGTCGTCCCAACGCATCCCTTACCGAGCCTTCTAGTGGTCCGCCGCTTGGATGCCCAGTTGACGCCGCAAATACTCGCGCTTGAGCGACAAAAGAGGTTGCCAGCAGGAATAACCATCCCAGCAAGATAAACCTACATGCTCCCACTCCAGCTCCAGCTTGCCTGTTCGAACGCTCGTTAGACTCCAGAAATTCGGCGAATTACTGTCTCGAAAGATCCGGAAAGGCGTCAAGACCCGGCGAGTTGAGCCAACAAGCAACTGCGCCCCGCTGGCAGGCGAGTGCCGGAGCATGGTGCCATGGAGAATGGATAGCAGGCGTGGCGGGGCGGGAAAAGATTCGCGCTAGCTGCCCAGGTTTACTGCGCAGCGGTCAAGTCACCCGGCGCCGCCTGGTTGGCTGGCGGGATATTGACAATAGCAACTCGTGGGTGCAAGCCGCGTAGGAAACCAACCGAAGCGCCGGATTCTATTGCTAACGTTTTTCCGCGCAAGTCTCACATTTCAAAATGAATCGGGTCGGAACAAGCGGGCCGCCCACATTAATATGGCGGTCGTCGCGGAGGCAGCAGCTCACGACATGGTCATCTGAGAGCCACTGGCAAGTGACAGAGCTTTGAGCACGAACATCGGAGTCATCGGCTGGTAATTATACTGCACCGTGACATGAACCGTGCTGCCAGCGTTTTCGTTTGGACTCCAAGTGGTGGTGACCGTGAGCTCGCTGCTGCTGAGGCCCTGAGGAAGCTCACCGGCGACGTAGTTGCTGACCGCGCTGGAGGTTGTTGGCGAGGCACTGTCGGCGCCGTGGGTAGCGGCGTAACGGGCTGCGTCGCGGGCCGCACCGCAGACAAAGTTGTAGCAGAGCATCGCGCGGCCGAAATCCATCAGGTTGCACAGCAGCAGCAAAATGACCGGAATAACAATCGCGAATTCCGCCAAAGCCTGGCCCGTCTGGCTCCTGGCGCGGCAAGTCGACAAACTGTGGCGATTATGGCGATTGACGTAGGTGCTCTTTAGGGCTGGCGCTGGATTTTTCATTGGTCTCCTACTGCACCCGCATCACGGCGGTGTCGCTCAGAGGAATGCTAGAAGGTAGTCCTGGGTAATCGACCAAGGGAGTGAAAGTGGAGGAAGTGGTCACCTGGACGTAGGTTCCGGGAGCGCCGCTGGCGCAGGTTCCGGTAATGCAATCGACCTGGCTCCCATCGACGCAGGCGCAAAAGCTGGTGGCGCTTACGTTGAGAGCCGACAAATCGACGGCGTCATTTTTGGCCGCGGTCTCCATTCCATTGTTGTCCGCGGCAGTGACCACGCTCTGAGCGCCGTATTGCACTCCGGCCCGCGCCGCGTCGGCTACTTCCATGGCGGTATAACAGGCGCGCCCCAGGTCGGCGGTTACCAAAAACGCGATCAGCAGGATCGGCAGGAATAATGCGGTTTCCACCACCGATTGTCCCGCTTCGCGCGAGCGTGGCCGGCGGGCCGTGGCTTGGAGGGTTGGTGAATTCATTCGCCCAGCACTACGGTTTTGATTGGCGAGCCGTCCTGCAACGAAGAATAGTCGGCATTGATTACCGTATCGGCGCCATTGGATAGCGAGACCTTGTCGGCGACCAGAATTGTATAGGCGGCGGTGGAGGAGCCGCCGGAGAAGACCACCGAACCTTCAGGCATATATAGGGTGCCGTTGATGATCATGTTAGCGCCGCCGTCAAAGGTATTGGCGGCCGTCGAACTGATATTGCGGTCCTGGAAGGCCAGGATACCTTCGTAGGTGCCGCTGGTTGGCGCACTGAGGTTAACCGTCCCACCTCCGGTCACATCTATCGGAGCGAAGGTCTGCCCGCTGCCGGCAGTGTTATAGAAAGTCACGCCGCTGCCCGTGACCGAAGCACCGTTGCTGACTGTCATGCCACCGCCATTGAGGATATAAGTGCCGGGGCTGAAGGTGACGCTGGCGCCCCCGCGAATTTGCATCCCACCGCAATACACTCCGGGCGACAGGTTTACCTGGTTTCCATTGCCCACCGAGTAGTTGGTGTAGTCGCAACTACCGTAAGCAGGAGCGGGAAGCGCCGCCAAGGGATCCTGGACCGGGGAGACGCCGGTTACCGGGGTTGGATTGATGGTGCCGCCGCCGCCGTCGGCATAGCCACCGGTCACCCCCACGCCGGGAGCAGTCAAGGTAGCTCCCCCGGTGACCGAAAGGGCTGAGGAGCTGTCGGAATCCACGATTATGCCGGTGTTGGAGGTGATGTTCGCTCCGCCGCTTAGCGTAAGGGTTCCCAAGGCCCCGGAGGCATGCGGATCAAGGACGTATATTCCGTAACTGCTGTTGACCACGCGGGCTACCGCACGCGAGGACATCGACACGTTGTCGATTCCTAGAACCCGTGCGAAGTAGGTCGGCTCGGGTGCGTTGATAATGACCTCGACCGCCTGCGGATTGCCGGCGTACGCGCCACTGGCGGGAGGATTGTTGACCGTAATCGCTACGTTGTTGGTGCCGTTGCTGAAGCCGTTCTGACTGGCGCTGGTCAAGGCCGCGGTCTGGGCGTCGCCGGTGCCGTGAATTACCTCGTAGGCGCCGCTCACCGCGGCCGCATCGGCCGCGGTTTGCATCACTCGCTTCTGATAGTAGAGGTTACCTACATCCAGAGAGAGGGCGGTGAAGCCCATCATCCCGGTCATGGCCAGCGCTCCCAGGGTGAGAACCTGTCCCCGCTGAAGACGCGCAGCGGCCGGTAATTTCGGGCGGATGACCTTGAACGTCATAGATTCGGGCTAATTTGTAGCCGCGGCGATTACAGCAAGAGCTATGCCGACAGTTTGAAAAAACATTTGTCAAGATTTTTGTGTACACTCGGCCGCTTGTTACCGTGGCTCAGTAGCAGCGGCGCAACCACCGTTGCGCTCGCGCGACGTCGTTGGCTCAATCCGATACAACACCATTTCCTGGTCGCCCAGGATTCGCGTGGCAGTCAAATTGGCCCTGCGCGCCAGCTCGAAAGCAGATTGCAAGCGCCCAGCTATCAGCCAGCCGCCGCCGGCGCGGCGCACATTGGTAGCCAATATCTGAAGTGCGAGGTCAGGGGCCGCGGGATCTATCGTCAAGCGCGGGTTGGAACTATGGCAATAATAGTCGAAGACTGCGCGAAAGTAACCCCGTGAAAAAGCTGTAACCGAGCTATCTACTCGCCGGCGGTTGTGCACGACGGTCAGGCCTTTTTCGAAAATAACCGGCTGGCCGGGATGTTGTGAAACTAATTGAGCAATCTGGGGCCAGGGCTCGGGGGTGATCTGCATGTAGGGAATAAAAGTGGCCACAGACAGACCAACCAAGGCGGTGGTGATAAGATTGCGGGCTTTGCTTCCCCAGTGGGCCAGCAGAGCCGCCAGCAACAAGGCTGCGGCCGGACCCACTGGAGCAACATAACGTACCTCCAGCATTGGACGAATTAGTATCGAGCCACAGGCCATTGCCGCCACCGGCAAAAACAACCAGACGGCGCAAAAGCGCAAGGCTTCATTTCCGCTTTTCCGCCGGGGGAACATCAGCAGTCCAGTCACCAGCGCCAGGCTGAGGGCTAACGCCAGGCCGCGAGTAAGCAGCGAATGCTGGCTGAGTGCTCCCAGGTAATCCATCCAATGAGTGGTCAGCAGCTCGCGCCCCTGCGCTACCTCCACCGGGGCAAAGGGCGCAAAAACAATCAGCGCCGCGGCAAGTGCGATCCACGGTGCGGTGGCTAACCGCCCGGTGAAGACGTCCCGCAGCAAAATCGCGGTCGCGGCGCCGACAAATAACAGCGCTAGCAAGTGGGTATAAAGCAGCAGGGTGGCCACCAAAGCCAGCCCCGCGGTAGTCGCGCGCGAATCGGGATTGCGGCGCAGCCGCAACAAGAGCCAAAACAGCGCTGTGCTCAGAGCTATGAACATGGTGTACATCCTCGCCCATCGGGCGAAGAAGAAGGTCAGCGGATTGGAGGCCCATAGCGCCGCTGCGCAGACCGCGGTCGCGGGATCAAACAGTTCGCATCCTAATAGATAGGTAAGGCTCACTGTTGCCATCGCCCACAAACCGGAAAAGGCCCGTAAGCTTGTCTCACTAATCCCGAAGCAAGCGGCAAACAGATGTAGCGACAAATGGTAGAGAGGTGGCTTGCCGGGGTCGTATTCGAGGGCCACGCGGATAGCCTGGCCGACTGAGCTAGCGCTGGCCGCCAAGGCGCTGTATGCCTCGGGGCTGCCAAGCGGTTTGCCCAATCGATAAAAATAGACTCCCGCGGATAGGACCAAGCCACAAGTCAGATAAACCGAGCGCCGGCCCCATGCCGTGGCTGTTTGCATTTCCAAATCTGTTGATAATGAGCGGCCTGAATCAGTCACGGTGAAGTGTAGTCACGGGTTCTGCCAAGCAATCCGCAGACCTAAGCGTTGCAAGCACCCTGCCATTGGTAGTCTTATTTATCTAACAGTCGAGGAACTCGGCGAGTCGGCCACAACTGTGAGGTTTTCTTCTCATCCAAGCTCAGTTTTGACGCTTTGCCGGCTTTCCTTAGCAAAAGCGTTGCATAAATGCAGCATCCGGCTGCATGGCCGCAACCTGATCAAGCTAGCCACCCTAAATGTTCCAAGTTTTGCTGAGGGTTGCAGGAGCGGCACATAAGTTGCTGTTGGAACACAGGCAAGGCATTTGTCAAGCAATCACCGCTGTTGGTCTCGGGCAGGATTGGGGTTGGGCAGGCAGTTTAGGCCTCGGGTGATTGACACGGCAGTCTAAATCGCCTGGGAGAATACTAGAATGTTGTTTAGAAAGTTCGTCAATCGTTTACGCAAGCAGGCTGGACAAGGAATGGCGGAGTATGGGTTGATTCTAGCCCTGGTCTCGGTAGTCGCGATCGCTACTCTTACCAACGTAGGCAGCGACCTCAAGACCCTTTTCAGCACGGTCGCTACCGACATCGCTGGCTAGTAAGAGCTGGCCCCGGGGATGGTGGTTGCGGCATGGATCTGGCGCGTCGGACGAAAGGATTTCCGGGCGGCGCGCTAGAAGCGGTCTTTTTTAAAGGCGCGGACACTCGCCCTGGCAGCATTAGATGCGGAGGTCGGCCCTATTTCTGATCGCGGGTGTGCTGGTTGCGATTGTCGCCACCGTGACCGTGTATTCTACTCTGATGCGAGCGCGCCAGGCCCTGATCGCGGCGAACGCCAAGACTACGGACGTGGTGGTCGCGGCGCGGGATATACCTACAGGCTCGCGAATTGATATCGGTGCGGTCAAGATAGTCCGCTGGCCGCGCGACTATCTGCCGCCCGGCGTCTATACTACCATCAAGCCGGCCTTGGGAAAGATCGCGCGCGCGCAGCTATACGCTAATCAGCCAATGGTGGCCGCGCAGTTGGTTGACGCTGACCAGTATACTAATCCCGGCGGATTAATAATTCCGGTTAACATGCGTGCGATCGCCATTGCGGTGGATGCGGTGGGCGATATTGCTGGTTTTGTGTTGCCGCGTTCGCGGGTGGACATCTTGGTTACAATTAACCAAAGCGGTTCAGCGCCGCCCCTTGCGAAGACGGTACTGGAAGATGTTGAAGTTCTTGCGATAGCTCAGACCACTACCCAGACTCAACACCCGCAGTTAGAAAAAATCGTTACAGTGCTGGTTACCCCTACCCAGGCTGAGCAACTTGCGGTCGCCGCGCAGCAGGGTGTTTTGCGTCTGGCCTTGCGCGGCGCGGGAGATGACAAAATTGTCGAAACCAGCGGAGTGGATCTTCGTCAGGCTTTGGCGGCCTATGCCGATCCTCCTGCCCGCACCATGCCGGCCAAAGCGCGGCCGCTGCAGGGAAGCTTAAAGCGCAGGCTGGACCAAGTGGTGGTGCTGCGTGACGGGGTACGCAGCGAAACCTTGAATTTTGACGGAGACCGACTGGTGGCGCGCCAGAGCGCAAGCTCAGTGCCTGCACCTGCCGCGGTTCCCGTCGCTCCAGCTCGATTCGCAGCCGCCGCCCCATTCCCGAAGCCCGCAAGCGGCGGCTTTGCCGGCGCCGGGACGGGCAACCTGAGTGAAGCGACGGGGACGGCGATGGGAGGGCCGTAAATGACGCCGCCACCGTTACGTGTTCACTCACGCGGATTGTGGTGGTTGGGGTCCCTGGCCGTGCTGATCGCGATCTGTACACCACTCGGTCGGGTATATGCGGCGCAAGAGCAGACTTTGGCGCTGACCGCGGGTGCGAGCACGGTATTGAAGCACGTAGATCCAGACCAAACGCCGCAGGTTCGCTACGACGGAGGCGTTCGGGCGTTCGAGGTCGATCCTCAAGGACGCGATCAATTGATAATTTTAGGTCTGGCCCGTGGCAGCGGCACGCTCAAAATAACCCGCGACGGTCAGCAAGTAATTTATGATATCACCGTGACCGGAATAGCCAATCCTGAAAATCCTACTCTGCCTGGGACCGCACCCCCTGCGATGGGCAGCCCGCCGGCAGGATCTGGCTTAACTCCGCACAGCATGAAAGCGCCCCGAGCGCTAGGGGCATTGGCTAGCATAGCGCCGCCAGTCAAAGCTGACCTGTATTCAGTGGTCGAAGATCATGCGCCTACAACGACGGCAGCCGCCGCGCCAGTGCCAGTGACGGTCATGCCGGCGCAGCAGCCGCCTCCTGAACCGCACAAGTACACCACTGACCCACCTGCCGAAATCGAGGAAATTCCCTCGCTCGATCGGCCCGCGAGATTGCCAGATGATACGGTTTCGATGATGGCGGGAACCGCGCGAGTCTACGACTTTCCCTCGGGCATCAAGCGGGTGTCGATTTCGGACAGCAAGATAGCTGATGTTCAGGTAGTCAATCCGCGGCAGCTGATGATAGTTGGCCATGCGCCCGGTGTAAGCAGCCTGGTGGTGTGGGATCGCAGCGAGAATTACGTCGAGCGGCAGATTCGGATCGAGCAGGTTGGCCAGCAACAGGTGCTGCTGGATGTGGTCGTCGCCGAGATCGATCGCACCAAGCTGGAGCAGCAGGGAATCGATTACTCGGTGGCGCTCACGCACTACGGCTTTTCGCTGGCTGGCCTGCCGGGGATGGTGGCCGGTTCCTACAGTCCAACTATGCAGTTTAACGGCGCGCAATCCGGTCTTCTCAACCCCTCGTCGGGCCTGCCCTCCGGGGTATTGCCGCCGGGTGGCGCTTACTATCCACTTCCAGTTTCCAGCAACATTACCTATGCGATCGGCGGCGCGAACAGTAATGTCTCTACCAATTCGTTTTTTCAGTTTTTGGAGGAACACGATCTGGGAAAGATTCTCGCCCAGCCGCATCTGCTGGCCAATTCCGGGCAGCAGGCGCAATTTTTGTCAGGAGGCGAGATTCCAATTATCGTTTCGCAAGCACTCAATACATCGATTGTGTTCAAGGAATACGGCACCTCGGTGATGTTTGTTCCCACCGTGGTCGGCCGCCATGAGATTGAGCTGGCGGTCAAGCCAGAGGTGTCGCAACCCGATTATACTCACCAGGTATCGTTGAACGGCTACTCGGTCCCGGCGTTTGTGACACGACGCGCGGAAACCGAGGTTCGGATGGGTGAAAATCAGACTCTGATGATTGCCGGCTTGATGATGGAAAACACGACCTCGACCGTAAAGAAAGTCCCTTATCTCGGCGATATGCCATATTTGGGGGGTCTGTTTCGAAATACCTATTGGACCAAGCAGACAACGGAATTGGTGATGGCGGTGACGCCTCACATCGTGCGACCGATTCCCGTCGAGGGGCAACTGGCACTGCCTACCGACAACGTCGGGCCGATGTCACCCGAGGAAATTCGCACTCGTCAACTGCCAGTGCCCGACGCCAGTCGACCGCGTTTTTAGCCATGCCGGAGCAACAAAAATGAGCTGGGGTCAGGGTAAGGATAGGAGTGATGGACTCAGGTTGCTAGTGCTGGGCGACGATGGCGAAGCTCGTCAGGAACTATGCGGCACGCTGGCACAGAGCAATCTTCAGCTGAGTCAGGAACAAGGAGCTCTGAGCGGCGCGCCGGCGCGCGACGCCGGCGAAAGCGACGCGATTCTGGTGTTGGCGGGTGAACAGGCCAGCGCAGTATTGGAATTTCTGCAGCGCCAGGGCGGAGTGTCGTCCAAACCGTCGGTGGTGGTCATCACTCCGGAGTCCGAGCCGGGCGCGATTCGTCGGTTATTGCGCGCCGGAGCCGATGAGATTCTATTTATTCCTCCTTCGCTGCCGGATCTAGTCAAGACTTTGCTCAAGGTCAGCGAACGATTGCAGCGGGTCGATCAACCCAAGTTGGGACTGACCTGCGCGATTGCGGGGATCAATGGCGGGGTAGGTGTCACCACGGTGGCGGCTAATCTGGGGTTGGCGCTGCGCTATGCGCTGGGGGTCAAGGTGGCGCTGGTGGATCTGGATCTGCAGACCGCAGATCTGGCGGTGCAGCTCAATCTGGAGGCTGAACACAGTGTGGCTGGGGCGGTCGAGATCGAGAAGCTGGATTCCATAGCGCTGGAATCGCAGCTGATCCGCCATCCCAGCGGCGCGTACCTCCTGGCCGGCCCTAAGCAGATCGAGGAAGGAGAAAAGGTGGGGGCGTCGGCCTTGGCGCAGCTTTTGGACTTGATGCGACGGATGTTCGATTACCTGATTATCGACTGTGGTCCGCATCTGGACGATCGAACGTTGGCGGCCTGGGAGCAGAGCGATCACCTCTTTGTGGTGGTCAACCAAAGCGTCAGCGCGGTACGCGGCAGTTGGCGCATAATCGATTTGCATAATCGCTTGCGCACCGCGGCCCCGGCGCCGCAGTTAATTCTGAACAAGGCAAATAACCGCAGTTTGGTAAGCGCGGCCCGAGTCAGCGACACTCTGGGACGACCGCTGTTTGCCAGCTTGGTGCGCGACGACCGCCTGCTGGAGGAGGTTGCAAGCCGCGGCCTGGACCTGTGGCGCTATCGCGCGCGGGCTCCGCTTACCCGCGGCTTCGAGGCGCTGGCCGACAAGATCAGCGGGCGGGAGCGCAAAACCGGTTGGCTGCGTTGGCCGGCGCGCACACGCTCGCCCAACCTGGCCTTGGCGGAAGTCAAGCCGTGAGTTTGCGCGAGCGTCTGCTGAGCTCCGCCAACGGCTCCATCGCGCCGGCGCGTTCTTCGATGGCCACGGCACCGGCGCGTCGCGAGACCTCTGAAGCCAGCGGCTATATCGAACTCAAGGCGCGAATCCACAACCGCTTGCTGGAGGCGCTCGACCTATCGCGCCTGGAAGAGACGGATCCGGCCACGGTCAGTGCGCAGGTGGCGACTACGATTCGCGGGCTGCTCGCGGAAGAAGGGCGGCTGGTAACCGAAGCCGACACGGCGCGGCTGGAAGAGGAGATACGCAACGAGATTCTGGGGCTGGGGCCGCTGGAACCGCTGCTGCAGGATCATTCCATCAGCGACATTCTGATCAATGGGTCCAAGCAGGTTTACGTCGAACGCGGTGGCAAATTGCAACTCACCGCAGTCAGTTTTCACGACGATCAGCATCTTATGCACATTATCGGCCGGATCGTCTCGCGCGTAGGCCGACGGGTGGACGAGTCCTCGCCGATGGTGGACGCGCGGCTGCCCGACGGTTCACGGGTCAACGCGATTGTGCCGCCGCTGGCGATCGACGGACCTTCGATGTCGATTCGACGTTTCGGCAAGGACCCGTTGCGTATTCAGGATCTTATTGCGAAGGGTGCGCTGTCCCCCGAGATGGCCGAATTTTTGCGAGCCATCGTGCGCGCACGGCTCAATATCATCGTGTGCGGCGGCACGGGCTCGGGTAAGACCACGATGCTCAACTGTCTGTCGGGTTTTGTCTCTCCCGACGAACGGATCGTGACTATCGAGGACTCCGCCGAGCTGTCCCTGCAACAGCCTCACGTGGTTCGCCTGGAGACCCGCCCGCCCAACCTGGAAGGGCGCGGCGAGATTACTCAGCGCGACCTGGTACGCAATTGCCTACGGATGCGCCCCGACCGCATAATTGTCGGCGAGGTGCGGGGGGCCGAAGTGCTGGACATGCTGCAGGCCATGTCCACCGGCCATGACGGCTCGATCGCCACGGTTCACGCCAATAGCCCGCGCGAGGGACTGGGGCGGCTAGAAATGATGATGCTGCTGTCGGGAGTCTCGCTGCCCGAGCGTGCGATGCGCCAACAGATCGCCGCGGCAGTCAACATCTTCGTTCACGTCAGCCGGCTGTCCGACGGCAGCCGCAAAGTCATGCGCATTTCGGAAATCGTGGGCATGGAAGGCGAGCAGGTGATGATGCAGGACCTGTTCGAGTTCGTACGTACCGGGACCAGCGCCAGTGGCAGGGTCGAGGGCCACCTGCGCGCCACCGGTATTCGCTCGGCCTATGCCGCGCGGCTGGAGTTGGCGGGCCTCAAGCTGGAAACGCCGCAACCCAAGATAGGGGTGGGATGATCGCGCTGGTCGCGCTGTTGGTTTTCGTCGCCGTGGTGGTGCTGATTCTGGCGCTGGCCAACCTGACCGAGCGCCGCCACCTAGCCGCCACTCTGGTTCAACGCCTGGCCCAGCCCAGCGCTCCGCTACCCGCGGCGCGCGAGCGCGGGGCACGGCGGCGAGCTCGCAGCGGTGGCATCGAGCGCCTGCTGGGTGGCAGCAATCTGTTTAGCCGTCTGCAAGAGATGATGTGGCAGGCGGGGATGTACGCGCGTCCGGGCGATTTGCTGTTGTTGATGGCGGCCATGAGCGGCGCGCTCTTTACGCTTGTGTACCTGGTGTGGGGCGATCCGCTGGTCGCGGCAGGCGCGGGCGCCAGTGGGGGCCTTTTGCCGCTGCTGTATGTGCGCTGGCGACAGAAGCGCCGCATAGCGAGCTTCGCCGCCCAACTGCCTGAGCTACTCGACATGCTCAAATCCTCGTTGCAGGCTGGCCATTCACTCAATCGCGGCCTTCAGGCGATCGCGGACGAATTCCCCGATCCCGCTCGCGCCGAAGTCCGTATGCTGCTCGAACAGACTCGGCTGGGGATGTCCGTGGCGCGTGCGTTCGAGGAAATGTTGCATCGCATGCCCGAGGAAAATCTGCGCTTTCTAGTCGTCGCCATTAAGATTCAGGCCGAGGTCGGCAGCAGTCTGGCGGAGATTATCGGACGCCTGAGCGAGACCATTCGCTCGCGCCAACGCATCAAGCTGCAGATCAAAGCTCTGACCGCACAGCCGCGGTTAAGCGGGATGGTAGTGGGCTTGTTGCCGGCCTTCGTCCTGGCCTTTTTTTCCCTGATTCGTCCGGAGTATGTAAGCGTGCTGTTTCATGACCCAATTGGAAAAATGCTCTTGAAAGGTGCGGTTGGCGCCGATTTGCTGGCGCTGGTCATTATCCGCCAGATGCTCAGGGTTGATTTTTAGCAGGCCGGCGCATGACCGACCCAAGGTTGATCGCCCTGGCGTTGTTTGTCTGCTTCACCGCGGTCTCCGTCGTGCTGTACTCCGGCTTTTTCGCGCGCCGAGCGGAAATCGAACGGCGCCTGGCGGATATCGCGCTGGCGGCACGGGTTGCCGCCGGGCATCAGCAAGACAACCTGCTGTCGCGCAATCTCATACGCTGGGCCACGGCTCGCCTGCCGAGCCCCAAAGATTCCAAGGGGCGTGGCGAAAAACTGCGCCAGACGCTGTGTTACGCCGGTTATCCGAGCGCCCACGCGCTCGTCTACTATCGGCTCTTGCGTTTGCTCCTCAGCCTGGTTTTGGCGCTGATAGGCGCGACGCTGGCCCTACTCCTGGGCAAAGCCTTCGGCGCGGTTGTGATGTGGGGGGCAGCGGGTGCGATGGCTGGGACGGCGGGTCCCAATTTTTATCTCGGCCGCTTGGCGACCAAGCGCCAAAAGCTGATCGCGCTCGAGCTCTCCGACATTCTCGATCTGCTGGTGGTCTCGATCGAGGCCGGGCTGGGCATCTACCAGGCCATTCGCACGGTGGGACGCGAAGCACAGGCGCAAGGGCGCGAAATGGGTCGCGAACTTTCGCTGTTGTCGGGTGAGCTGGCAGCCAACTCCACCTTGGGCCAGGGAATGCGGATGATGGCAGAACGCACCGGGGTAGAAGAGGTCCGCGCGTTGGCCGCAATCTTGGTCCAGAGCGAGAAGCTGGGTTCGCAAATGGGGCCAGCGTTGCGTGCCTGCTCGGACAGCATGCGCACCAAGCGCCGTTTGAAGGCCGAGGAGGCGGCCCAAAAGAGCACCATCAAGATGCTGCTGCCGATGGTCCTGTTCGTGTTGCCCGCGATGATGGCGGTGATGCTGGGTCCGGCGGTAGTCCAGATCGCCCACAGCTTCCATCACTGAAGAAAGCGCCGGCCATGGCCTCGTGCGAATTGGTAGGTGAAGTGATCGATGACAATCGGGGCACCGTGTTATGCCGGCGGCTAGTTCTGGCTCGGAGCACCGGCAGCCGAATGCGCGGGTTGCTGGGCCGCGCCGCGATGGAGCCCGAATGTGGGATGCTGTTCCTCACGCCGGCGTGGTTTCCGATCGCCTGGATGCATACCTGCGGTATGCGCTTCGCGATCGATATTGTGTTTCTGGATGGCCGCAATCGAATCCTGCGCATCAACCGCGATGTGGCGCCGTGGCGCTTCTCGGCGCTGGTGCCCAAGGCGCGCCGGGTGCTGGAGTTGGCGGCCGGCAGCGCCGCGCGCGCCGGTTGCCAGAAAGGAGACCTGCTCAGACTCCCAGGTCTCCTTCCCTGAGATTGGGGCTAGCCGCGTTCGTCGGCGATCGGATTGCGCAGCAGGCCGATCTTCTCGATCTCGATCTCGCACACGTCGCCGTGACGCATGAACACCGGCGGCTTGCGCGCAAAGCCCACCCCCGACGGCGTGCCCATCGAAATCACGTCCCCCGGCTCCAGGGTTAGCACTTCGCTGATCGTGACCAGAGTCTCTAGCACCGAGAAGACCATGTCGGTGGTATTGGCGTCCTGCATCACTTTGCCGTTGAGTCGGGTTTGTAGGCGCAGGCCGGTGGCGCCTGGGGCCAATTCGTCAGTGGTTACCATCCAAGGACCGAAACCGCCGCTGCCGTCGAAGTTTTTGCCCACGGTCCACTGACTGGTTTTGCGCTGGTAGTCGCGCACCGAGCCATCGTTGAAAATTGAGTAGCCAGCCACCGCGCTGAAAGCGTTGGCCTCGGTCAGATGGCGCGCTCGCTGGCCGATAATCACCGCCATCTCACCTTCGTAGTCGAATTGCTCGGAGGCGCGGGGCCGTATCAGGGGAGCTTCGTGCGCAACCAGAGTGGTGTTGAAGCGGGCAAAAAAGATTGGGTAGCTGGGCTTGTCGTGCCCGCCCTCAGCCGCATGTTCGGCGAAATTCAGGCCCAGGCACAGGATTTTCGCAGGATTCTCCAATAGCGGCAGCCAGGTAAAGCTGCCCTCGTGCAGGGTTGCGCTGGCAGGCGCGGCTTTGGCCGCTGCTGCCGCCTGCTGCAGGGCCGCCGGGCCCGCGCCGAGCAGCTCTTTGAGGGACGCTGGCGCATGTGGCGCGGCGGCGCCCAAATCGACGATTCGGCTGCCCTCGGCGACTGCGATGGTGCGTCGTCCTCCTACCAGAACTGAACCCAGTCGCATGTAATTAGTGCCTCCTTAAAAAACTTCAACCAATCGAAAGCGCGGCTGGCATGCCCGGGACGAAGCTGGTCGGTTGGATGCGGCGATTAGTCCGCACTAACAGGGAATCCGGGGCGTTGCCTGCTTCGCTGTATTTACTTGCCCGCCGTCTGTCAAGGAAGGCCCCGCCGCCCGCCCGAGCTACTCATCAGTGGGGGGCTTTAGGGGGACTGCCATTTGCGCCACTATAAAGGATCGAGGACAAGCACAATGGCCCAAGACTCGGAACTTCGCCGCGCCCGCATCGCGCGTGGGCTGACCCAAAACGACTTGGCTCGCCAAGCCGGAATTTCACGCCAGGCGCTGGGTGCGATCGAGGCTGGGACTTATCAGCCGGGAGTGGCGGTAGCGCTCAAACTGGCGCGCGTCCTGAGCGAGAGTGTCGAGAATCTGTTTGGTGAAGGAAGCGCGGATTCCCCAAGGCCGGTGGAAGCGGTTTGGGGCGGGGGGCCTGCGGTCGGAATGGGCCGCCCGCAACGGGTAGCGCTGGCCAAGGTGGGAGGCAAGCTGGTCGCGATCGCGGCGCCCACGGTGCACCTCGGGTTGGCTCCAGCGGCAGGCACAGTGCGTCGTTTCAACCGCCATCGGGTCCAGGTCGACACGGTTCTGACGCCCGCTGAAATCGATCTGACGCTGGTGGTGGCAGGATGTGATCCCGGGGTCGCCCTGCTCGCCGATTTCTTTGCCCGCCATCGTCTGCCCGTAGGCCTCGTTTCGTTGCCCTGCTCCAGTCGCGATGCGCTCCAGGCGCTCCATCAGGGACGGGTCCATGCGGCGGGGGTTCATCTGCGCGACGCCCGTACCGGCGAATACAACCTGGCGTCGACCCGCACTATCGTCGGCGGACAGCCCACTCTGCTGGTCAATTTCGCGCAGTGGGAATTGGGCTTGGTGCTAGCGCCGAACAATCCGCTCGCCATCACAGGCATCGCCGACTTGGCGCGACCCGCACTACGTATCGTCAATCGCGAGCCTGGCGCCGGCGCCCGTTTGGCGTTGGACGAAGGGCTGGCCGAGTTGGGATTGGAGGGTAGCGCAATCGAAGGTTACGAACTGGAACTGGCTGGCCATCTGGAAGTGGCCGCCGCGGTGGCTCACGGCAATGCCGATGCCGGCGTGACGATTCGAGTCGCGGCCCAGGCCTATGGATGCGCTTTTTTGCCGATGCGTCAGGAGCGCTACGATTTGGTTATCGCCCAGCGCGATCTCCACAGCGAACCCGTTGCCGCGATGATGGAGGTGCTCAGTTCGCGCCGCTTCGCGGCCGAAGTCAGCCAACTCTGCTGCTACGATACCCAGCGTATGGGCGAAATTGTTGCCCGCCTGGAGTGAAGCGCGGCGCGCGAGCTTTAATATAAGCGCCGTCGACCAGTGCGCAGACCGCAACGGGGTTGCGCCGTTTTGTTCGGAAAGTACGCGGATTCAGCAACACCCATCGCAACCTTCTCCCGCAAAGGCAGCGGGGGAAGGGGCGGGACATTTCGCTACATGTTTAGGAAAAGCGAGTGGGGGCGCCGGTCCAATGCGAGCGCCTGAGGCCTTGGGCGGAAGGTGCAAGCTGGAAAAGTTGCCAGGCAAGTTGGTTCGCGATAAATCGCCACTCAATATTGGCCTTGACGCGGCGGAGTTAGCTCAACTGCTCAGCGAGGGCGAGCAGGGCTTCGTCGCCGCCTCGTGGTCCGATCAGCGACAGCGCCAGTGGTAGCCCATCGACTTGCGCCAGCGGTAGGCTTATCTGGGGCAGGCCGCACAGGCTGGCCGCGGCGGTCAAGGTGAGATTGGAGAGGCGCTGGGCCTCGCCGTCCTGAGGCAGCGGCGCGACCGAGTAAGCTGCCGGCATCGCGATCAATCCGTCGCGCCCTAGCAGCGCATCCAGCCGCGCGCCGATCTCGGCCCGCCGGGCAGCGGCGCGCTCGACCTCGGCCGCGCTGACCAGTTGGGCCTGCGCGAAGCGCTCCCTGGAAATTCCCAGCCGCGGCTTGCGCTGGCTGATCCATTGTCCGTGCGCGGCCCAGGCCTCGTGGCTCTGGATGGTGCGATAGAGCTGGGGCCACTGCTCCAATTCGCCCTGACCCAGGCTGATAACTTCGACCGCCATCGCGCCGGTAATTAGCGCCAGCGGTTGGCGTAGCGCTTCACGCGCGTCCTCCGCTGCCACCGCGAAGGCGTCCTGCGCGATGAGTAGCCGGCGCGGGGTACAGGTAATGGTCAGGGGTGCAAGCAGGACCGCTCCGACTTTGCGCAGCAGATGGGCGTCGCGGGCGAAAAAGCTAACGGTATCGAAGCTGGGTGCTAAGGGGATGACCCCCTGAGTAGAAATTCGTCCATGGGTTGTGCGAATTCCCCAGATCCCACAGTAGCTGGCCGGCACGCGTACCGAGCCGCCGGTATCCGTGCCCAAGGCGCAATCGGCAAAGCCGCCAGCCACCGCTGCGGCCGAACCGCTGGACGATCCCCCTGGCATGCGGCCGGGCGCGCGGGGGTTGGCTGGGGTGCCGTAATCGAGGTTCTCGCCGGTCATGCCCCAGGCCAGTTCATCCAAGCGGGTTTTACCCACCAGGCGCGCGCCCGCGGCCAGCATCGCGCTTACCGCCGGCGCGCTGGTGTCCGCGGGTGGATGGCTGGCCAGCCAATCGCAATTGCCGGCGCAGCAGCGATAACCGGCAACGGCGTAGAGATCCTTGGCGGCGAAGCTGACGTCGGCCAGACTTCCGCCGCCGGCACCCTCGATCTGCGCCTGGTCGTGATCGCAAAAGGGGCTGCTCCAGCGAATGGTCATCTACGCTCTCCGCGCGCTTTAGGAGGCTACCCGCCCTGGGACTCCATGCGCGACCTGCGCTATCGCAGTGGCGGGCCGCGCCACTGTCCGCGCGCGCCGGCGCGCTCCGATCGCGTCGAGGTACGTATAAATCACAGGCGTGATGTAGAGGGTCAGGAACTGGGAGAAGACCAAGCCGCCGGCCACCGCTACGCCCAGGGGTCGGCGCGCCTCGGCGCCCACGCCCCAACCCACCGCGATTGGCATGACACCCATCAGGGCGGCGAAGGTTGTCATCATGATGGGGCGAAAGCGCACGATCGCGCCTTGGAAAATCGCCGCTGTGGCATCGCTGGCGCCACCGCTGCGCTGCGCCTCCAGGGCAAAATCGATCATCATGATAGCGTTCTTCTTCACCAGCCCGACCAACATGATGATGCCGACGAAGGCGAACAGGTCTAGTTGAAAACCCAGTAACCACAGGGTCAACAAAGCGCCAAAGCCGGCCGAGGGTAGACCCGAGAGGATGGTGACGGGATGGATAAAGCTTTCATACAGGATTCCCAGCACCATATAGATGACCAGGATGGCCAGAATTAGCAGAATCCCCAGGCTGCGCACCGAGGCCTTGAACTCTTCGGCCGTGCCCTGGAAGGAGGTGGTGATGGTGGAAGGTAGGGTGTTGGCCGCCAGCGAGCTGACCTGTTGCAGCGCGTCGCCGAGCGAAGCGCCGGGAGCAAGGTTGAAGGAAATCGTCACCGCCGGGGATTGGCCCAGATGGTTGACGGTCATTGGACCCACATCGTGAGTCAATTTTACCAGGGTGCTCAGCGGCACCTGCTGCCCGTTGGCGGCACGCACGTACAGCAGCGAGAGCGTCGCCGGATCGTCCTGGTACTGGGGCAGCAATTCCATCTCGACCCAGTACTCGTTGTTGGGCATGTAGATGGTGGAAATCTGGCGCGAGCCGTAGGAGTCATACAACGCGTTTTCGATCGCCTGCGGAGTAACACCCAAGGCCTGCGCCTTGTCGCGATCAATTTGGATGTCGATCTGAGGATTGGAGACCTGCAAATCGCTATTGACGTCGCGCAGTAGCTTGAGCCCGCGCATCTTGGCCTCCAGGATCGGCGCGTAGCGATATAGGTCTTTGGTGTCGATGCTTTGCAGGGTGTATTGATACAGCGCCTTGGTGAACAGCGCTCCGATCTGAATTGGCGGCGGGACCATCAGAAAGGCGCGCAGGCCGGGGATGCCCGAGATTTTGGGCTGCAACTGGGCCACGATGCGTTGCACCGGCGGCCGCGGGCCGTTCTTCAGCTCGGCGAACAGGAAACCCTCGTTCAAGCCGCCCGGCCATGTCCCGCTAAAACTGGTCGAGGTGCCCGCAATCCACGGGTCGGAATCGATGATGTTAGCCAGCACCTGCATGTGATTCTTCATGCCCTCGAAGGAGATTCCCTGAGCGCCCTGGGCGAACACCATCACCTGTCCGGTATCCATGCTGGGCAGGAAACCCTTGGGAATCAGCACGAAGAGGTAGCCGGTGGCAATCAGGATCAGGAAAGAGAAGAGCAGCGTTCCCAGTCGATGACGCATCACCCAGCCCAGCGAGCCGCGGTAGGCCGCAAGCATCGCCTCGAAGCCGCGTTCCGTGAGCTTGAACAGGCGGCCGTGCTGGAGACTGGAATCGGGCCGCAGAAAGCGGCTGCACATCATCGGCGTCAGGGTGAGGGAGACAAAGCCCGAGACCAGGATGGCGGCGGCGATAGTGACGGCAAATTCGTGCAGCAAGCGGCCTAGGATGCCGGCCATGAACAAGACTGGGATGAAAACGGCGGCCAGCGATAGCGTCATCGAAATGATGGTGAAGCCGATCTCTTTGGAGCCGTCCAGCGCGGCTTGCAAGGGTGCCTTGCCCATCTCCAGGTGGCGCACGATGTTCTCCAACATCACGATCGCGTCGTCCACCACGAAGCCCACGGAAAGCGTGATCGCCATCAGGGACAGGTTATCCAGGCTGTAGCCCAACAGCGCCATCACCGCGAAGGTCCCGATTACCGATAGCGGCAGGGCGAGACTGGGAATGATGGTCGCCGACAGGTTGCGCAGGAAGATGAAGATCACCAGCACCACCAGCGCGATTGTCAGCAGGAGAGTGAACTGGACGTCATCCACCGAGGCCTTAATGGACAGTGAACGGTCGTACAGTGTTACCAAGGTGACTGCGCGGGGCAGGTCGGGCATGAAGGCGGCGATCACCTTCTTGACGTTGCGCACCACCGCCACGGTGTTGGAGCCGGGTTGGCGCTGGATGGCCAGGACCACGCCGGGGTGGCCGCTGACCCATTCGTCCTGCTTATCGTCTTGAACGCTGTCGAGGACTCGGCCCAGTTGCTCCAGGCGTACCGGCGAGCCGTTACGATAGGCGACGATCAAAGGCCGATAGCTGGCGGCGTTGGTTAACTGCCCACTGGCTTGGATCGTGAAAGCCTGATGTTTGCCGTAGAGCGTGCCCACCGGCAAGTTGACGTTGGCGGCCTGCACCGCCTGTGCAACATCGTCCACCCCGATCCCGCGTTCGGCCAACTGGCGCGGATCGAGCTGAATCCTGACTGCGTATTTCTTGGAGCCCCAGACCTGGACCTGAGCCACCCCCGACACCATCGAGATGCGCTGGGCGAGGTCATTCTCGGCATACTCGTCCACTTTCGACTGGCTCAGGCTGTTGGAATAAAAGCCTAGGTAGAGGATAGGAAAGTCGGCCGGATTAACCTTGCGAAAGGTCGGCGGACTGGGCATGCCTTGAGGCAAATAGGCTTGGGCTGCCACAATCGCGGCTTGAACGTCCTGGGCCGCCGCGTCGATATTGCGGCTGAGCTCGAACTGCAAGGTGACGTTGGTCAAACCCTGAAAGCTGGTGGAACTCATCGAGGCCAGGCTCGCGATGGCGGAGAACTGATGTTCCAGCGGAGTGGCGACCGAGGAGGCCATCGTATCCGGGCTGGCGCCGGGCAATTGGGCGCTGACCTGGATGGTGGGAAAATCGACGGTGGGCAGGTCGCTGACCGGTAGCGAACGATAGGCGATAGCGCCGAAGAGCACGATTGCCAGCGAGATCAGGGTGGTCATCACCGGCCGGCGGATGAACAGCTCGGTAAAGCTCACTAGGTTGCTCCCGCATGGGCGGGACCAAGCCCGCTTTTGATTCGCACTCGCGCTCCGGGGACCAGTTGTACTTGGCCGTCGGTGACCACCGTCTCGCCGCCATGCAATCCGCGCTGAATAATCGTCATTCCGCTCAGCGTGTCGCCGATCACTACCGGTTGCAGGCGCACAGTCTGATCCGGCTTAAGCACATAGACGTAATTTCCCTGCTCGCCGCTTTGTACCGCCTGCGAAGGGACCAGCACGGTATTGGGCCGCTCAGTCAGGGTCAGCGTGACGTTGACAAACTCGCCCGGCCATAGCGCTTCGTCACGATTTTGAAACAGACCGCGAAACTGAATCGTGCCGGTAGTGGTATCCACCGAGTTGTCGATAAAATCCAGGGCACCGGTGGAAACCTGATCGGGTGCGCTTGGCGGATAGACCTCCACCGTCAGCGGATCGCGGTTCATATAGCGGCGAATCAGCGGCAGCTCCTTCTCGGGCAAACTGAACTGTACGTAGATCGGCTTTATCTGATTGATAGTTACGATCGGGTTGTCGGGATTGGCCTTGATGATATTTCCGGCCTGCACCATCAAGGCTCCAGCCCGCCCGGCGATCGGTGACAGGATGCGGCAAAATTCCAAATTGAGCTGGGCGGTCTTGACGTTGGCCTTGTCCGCTTCGACCGCCGCTTTCAGTTCCGCGGCCTGCGCCTGGGCTTGTTCGGCCTGCTGCTGCGAGGCGGTGCGGCTCTGGTACAGCGCCTGCCAGCGGGCGGCGTCACGCGAGGCTTGCTCGCTTTGCGCCTGATCGCGCGCCAAGGTGGCGCGGGCCTGATCGAGCGCGGCGCGATAAGGGCGCGGATCGATGTCGAACAGGCGCTGATCCTGAGCGACTTGCTGGCCTTGCTGGAAATAGACCCCGATGATCTGACCGCCGACCTGCGGTTTGACCGCGACGCTGGCGTAGGCGTCCACGGTCCCGATGGCGTGGAGCTGCACTGGCACGGTCTTTTGAATCGAAGGTGCCACCAGTACCGCCACCGGCCCTCCCCACTGCGCACGGCCGCCCGGCGGTCCGCCGCCCGAGCAGCCATTGACATTGACAATGAGGGCCACGCCCAGCACGCCCAGGCTCCAAAATTTCGCCAACCGCCAAAAAGGTGATTGGAACGCCTTGCTCAGCTCTAACATGACGCGTGTACGCCTTTGGGCTTGCGCAATCGGAGTCCTGAGTAGTGGCAAGGTGTTATGTCGTAGCGGCTGAACACCATGCGTAAATCGACCCCCAGCGAATCGAACCTCAAATCTTACCGACTGGCGCGACTTGAGAAAATCACCGCCATGGGGAAATCGGTCCACGCTTGCCGTCGTTCTTCTGTCCGCTTCGCGGAGTCCCGACAGTCAGAGCAGAGCCCGCGTGGGTTGGAGATGTAAATCAATTCTATCTTAAGACAGCTTCGTTACAATTCTCGTTCCTACCAAACGCTCCCGCTCCTGATGGCGGCAGGTCCACGGGTTTTACTTATGAGCTATCTCGGGATACGCGTTCGTGCCCCACTATTCGAGCCGGGCCTGGCTGGCGCGCCGATTAGCGAACCACCGGCAGATGGGCGCAGTAAAGCGCTCCGGCCGCGCCGCTCAGCGCACGCTGTCGTTCGATCAGCTCAAGCCAGGGTGCTGCCACGCGGGCCAGGGCCAGGCTCTGGGCACGCGCCTGACTTGCTTGACCAAGCCCGAGCAACTGACTGAAAAAACCGGGCGGGCGTGGTAGAGTTTCAATTTGAAGCGGTTGGTTGGCCGGCAAACCGGCCAGCACCGCCGCTTGGCTCAGCGCCGCGCTCAAGCCCCCCAACCGATCGATGAGTTTGATACCCAAAGCTTGGCGCCCGGTCCACACCCGCCCCTGCGCGATCTGCTCCACCTGGGGCACGCTGAGCTTGCGCCCGGCGGCGACGCGGGCGACAAATCGGCGGTAGACGTCGCCCAGCAGATGGTCGTGAAATAAGGTAGCCTGGGCCGGCGTGAAGTCGGTAAAGGGATCGAACATCGCGACGTTGTCCCCCTGCGCGACCGCGCCGGTATTGATTCCCAACTTGGTGGTCGCTGCGGCGATGTTGAACTTGCCCCCCAAGACGCCGATTGAACCAGTAATCGTCCCTGGATCGGCGAACAGCAACTTGCCCGGAATGGCGATCCAATAGCCTCCCGAGGCGGCATAGCCCGACATGCTGACCACCAGCGGCTTGGCTTGGGCGGTGCGCTCTACTTCGCGCCGGATAAGCTCCGAGGCGATAACCGAACCGCCAGGCGAATCGATACGCAGGACCACCGCTTTGACCGCGTTGTCCTGGCGGGCCTGGGTCAGGGCATCGACCATGTCGTCAGAGCCCATCGCGGTGCCTTGAGGCGAGAGCAACGGATCGAAACCACCGCTGCCGCGTTGAATGGCGCCGCTGGCGTAGATGACGGCCACGCGCGAGCCCCCACCCAGGCTGCCCAGCAGCGGCGCCCGCGTGTAGTCCATGAAATCCACCAAATGATGGCGCTTGCCGCCGCCAAAATGCTTGATGCGCTGGTCGAACTGGTCTTCGTACTCCAGGCGATCGACCAGGTGCGCTTGCAGGCCGTCGTCGGCGGTCAGCGGGGCGCGATTGATAAGCTGGCGCACGGTTGCCCTGGGCAAATGGCGTTGGGCCGCGAGCTGGTCGACCAGTTGACCGTACAGGTCGTCAACCAGGCTCTGATCCTCTTCCTTTTGGGCCGGGGTAAAATCCTGTTGAGTAAAGATGTTGGCGGCGGTCTTAAACTGCCCAATTGCGTCGAATTGGGGCTTGATTCCCAGCCAGTCCAGGGTCCCCCGCATGAACAGCTCGCGCATCTGCACGCCGACGATATTGAGTTCGCCCTCGGGCATCAGCGAGACCTCTTGGGCCGCGCTGCCGACCAGATAAGCTAAGTTGCCAGGGCCGGTCTCGCCGGCGGTTTCGATATACGCCGAGGTCCATTTATGGCTGGCCCGAAAGGCGCGAATTGAACTGGCCAGTTCCTGGCCCTGAGCCATCTCCATGCTGGGATCGATGACCTTGATCGCCAGGCCGACAATCCGGCGGTCGTGCGCGGCGGACGTGATGGCGCGCAGTACTTTGTCCAGCGGTGTTTGGGTTACCCCGCGCAAACTGTTGATCAGGCCGCTGTTGTCGTGCTCGACCACCGGGCCGGATAGATCCACCACCAACACCGAATTGGCGGGGACGCGGCGCTGGAAATAATCGACTACCAACGCGATGATGAATAGCACCGCCGCCAGCACCACCGTGCGCACCAGCCATCGGAACAGCCACTTGAACATAGTTCTCACCACTATCGGCCCAGGCCGCGCGCCCGCGGTCGGCATTTTGGGTACGTGAAACGAGGTGTGCCGGCGCAATGGCGCGGCCCCAGACTTGAACCGACCCTCGCTAACATCGATTATAACGAACCATACCCCGCGGGTTGGGGCCAGTCCCAGGGTCGGCAAGAAGCGCTTTTCCAGGCCTCGTGTTCGAGAGGAGGCGCGCGCTGGGGCAGGCGCCGAGCGCCCGGATATCGCAGAGGTACAGATGGCGACAAACGATAGGACAGGGCTGGCGCTGATAATCTTGTTGTTGGCGGTGTTGGCCCCGGGAACACTCTGGGCGCAAGCCACCATCATACCCACTCCCGCGCCCACTCCCGCCCCGGCGCCGACGGCGACGCCCGCGCAATTAGGCGCCCGCAGCTTTTATTGCAATTGCGCTGCTTTTGGACAGCCGGTGAGTTGGGCCGGCCAAGTTCAGGCGCTTAACTATTTTCTAGCCCGCCAAACCGCGGGCGGAGAGTGTCTGGCATATTTGGGGCTGGCGCCCCAGTCGCCCTATATTGCTCCTCCGGTCTCGGGTTTCGGCGGTGCTGCGGCGCCCCAGGGTACACCTAATCCGTACGTGCTTGATCCGCTCGCGGCGGCTCAGATTCCTCAACGCCCCCCGTTGCCGGCCAACAATCCTTGCGCCAGTTGCGCCTGTAACTGATGCGTTACAATTTTTAAGCTCCGGCCATCCTTCCTCCGCAAGGGGCCGCGGCTGGCGCGTTTTTCCGTTTCGATAACGGGGGAGACGCCCTAAGTACTAAAGGCGAGACGCCCTAAGTACTAAAGAAGAAAAACTAAAACCGCAGACCCCACTGCGCCACGGAACGCTAGCGGGATGGGTGCGCCTGTGCGCTATTTGATGGCCTGTTATCCGCGCCATGGGCGTTCGTACCCGTCCAGGTGAAGCTGGCACCGTCCAAATAATCTTCGCCCGCCAACCGCTCCAGCGTCAGCGTGCTGGTTGCTAACCCATCGGGCAGTTTGCGCGCCACGCGCAAAGTCACGGTTCGCGCCACCTGCGGGCGCGTTGGCTCATTGAGCGCTTCTTCCAGCAATCGTCCCGCGTTCCGTTGCCTAGCTGGTGGTCGGAGGCCCAGCAGCCATATCAAGCTGCGCCCCAGGTCGAGGTTGGAGGTTGGACTGGAATCGGTAAAGGAGCGGCGGAAATCAGGCCCAATCGCAGCGCAGAAATTGTGCAACTCGTACGCTCCCACCGCGCCGTGGCTGCCCATTCCCGTCGTCATGCGCGGATCCGGGCTATCCGCATATACCAGGCCGGGCATGGGATGGACGGCGCGATAGGAGCGGTTGGCCACCATGCGTGGGCCGGCGGCCGAAATAACTGTGGCTGAAGCGTGGACGCCGCCCAGTTGCTCAGGCGCGCCATCGAGCTCGCGAAAAGAGATAATCAAATCGGGCGCGTGCCGACCCATCAGATTGAATCGCGCCAGACTGAAGGTGCCGGCCACTTCGCCGCGATAGCTGGCGCTATCGCCCGAGCGGGCAGGCGCGCTGAAGATCGGGCCGCACCAGGGCTGAGCCAGGGCCCAATCGACCACTCGCTGCAATAACTCGCGGCGCGCGGCGGGAGCAAGCTCGCGTGAGAGCACCAGCTCATCGCTACCGCCGTTGCTGGAAATAGTGATGTCCTCGCTGGTGGAGGAAGCCTTCAAACCGCGCGCGATCAGCAGCTCCTGCAGCGGTACGCGGGCCTTGATGGTGGCGAAGCCGTGATCCGACACGACGATGAGATCGGTTTGCGCGACTAGCCCCAGTCGGCCCAGCGCACTGCGCAGCAGGCCCAGGTTAGCGTCGCAGTTGGCCAGCGCGGCCAGCGAGGGTGCGGTCCCCAGCCCGGTCAGATGCTGGCTGATGTCGGGATTATGTTGCCACAGCACCAACAGCACGTTGCGGCCGGCGTGGAGGGTGTGGGCTGCGGCGGGCAGCACCTGCTCGGCAGCCACTCGGGTGAAGTAGCTATCGCGGGTGACGAACGGCGGCATCTGCCACATCCCCATCGAGCGCGCACCAGGGTAGTTTATCAGATGGAACTTCTGCCCGATGGCGGGCGGAGAGATCAGATCGTCGGCGATCAGCAGCGCATCGCCCTGCGCCGCGCGCGGGCTAAACTGCGGATCGAACAGGAAGGTGGGGCCCGGTTTGCCCAGCAGCGCGACCATCCCACCGCATTGCGCCAGGCGCTGGCCAATCGCAGGCACGCCAAGTAGCTGCGCGCCTAATTCCTTGGGGCTGGCCAGGGCCATCAGGACCGCCGTGTGCTCAAGGTCAAGCGGCCGACTGCGCGCTTGGCGCAGGATCATTTCGTTGCTATCCAGGCGCGCCTTGATTGGCGGGGCGGGCGGCAAGTAGGGAGCCAGATCCGCCCAATCGCCGCGAATGCCGGTTTGCGAGGGCGGTGCGCCGGTGCCCATTACCGCTGCGTTAACCATCGTTTCCGTGGGGAAAATCGCATGATGACGCGCGAAATAAACGCCTTCGTGCTCCAGTCGGTAGAGTTGGGGGGTGACTTCCGGGTTGACCGAATCCGGGCGCAGTCCATCCCATACCATCACAATCACCAACCGTGCCGCGCGAGGTTCCGCCGCGCCAGCAGGCGGCGGGGCACCTGTTGCCGCCAGCAGCGCCGCAACTACCAGCCAATCCGCTATCCAGCCTTTTTTCACTGCTGCAACTCCTTTGGCCCGGGCTTGCCAACCAAGCGGCGGCGCAGCTTGCTCCGCCGATCGAATGATGATCGCGCCGGCCCGCCGTATACAACAGCCAAATTCCGGTATCGGCGCTCGATGTGAGGGGTTAACCCCGGCTTAGCTACTCTCGATTTCGAACGGCGTGAGGGGTTGGTTAGATAAATTTTTCCTCCGCTCCCGCGGCTGCAATGATATTTTTAAATGGCGAGCGGCTTTGCGGCGCGCGTGTTTAACCGCCGCCGTGCCAAACACCTTTCAGCACAGTGAGGAGCATGGCGATGCGGATCAGCGAAGTAATGAACGAACCGGTTGCCTGCCTGCCCAGCGATGGCGCGACCCAGGCGGCGATCATTATGCGTGACGAAAACACCGGCATTGTCCCGGTGGTTGCCAGCTTTGAAGAACGCAAGCTGGTGGGTGTGGTCACCGACCGCGACCTGTGTGTCGATATCGTCGCCGCCGGGCGCGATCCCAATGACGTCACGGTACAAGACTGCATGACCAACGAAGTGGTGACCTGCGGGCCCGAGGAGGACCTCAAGCGTGTGGCAGAGCTGATGAGTGAAAACCAGATTCGCCACATCGTGATAATCGACGCCCATCGTCATCTCAAGGGCGTGGTGTCGCTGGCCGATATTTCTTGAGATCGCCAGTTGGACGAAGCCAACACCACCGACTCCCGGGAAAAAATCAAATCCCCTTCCAGCGAAGCGAGCAAGCTTTGCGCGTACGGCCAGGGTACCGGCTTGGTGGGGCGGGCCGCCATGCTCGACCATCGCTCGCGGGCGCCACCTAAGCGCACTACGCCGCCTTCGACTATTCGGCTCGGACAGCGGCGACCGCCCACCCTTTTCGCCCTTGCTGCCGTGCGAGGCGACCGATGGCTTTACCACAGGATTGGTCGGGTGACGAGCTTGGCCCGCGGGGCGGCGCTTTGCTAGCTTGAGGGCGCTGCGAGGTAACCGATGCGAATTGTCCTGATCGGCCAGGCTGCGTTTGCCGTCAAAGCTCTGGAAGAGATCGAGCGTCAAGGCGACGAGATCGTGCATGTATTCGCGCCAGCGGACCGTGGAGGAAGGGTCGATCCGTTGGTACTACGGGCGCGCGATCGTGGGTTGGCTTTCAGTCAGCCGGCCTCGTTCAGGGGCGAGGCTGCGTTCCAGCAATTTGCCTCGCTCAACGCGGATTTGGCGATTTTGGCCTTCGCGACCATCATCGTGCCCGAACGCATTCTTTATCAGCCGCGCTATAAATCAATTTGCTTTCATCCCTCCCTGCTGCCGCGTCATCGCGGCGCCAGCGCGATTAATTGGGCGATCATCAATGGCGATCGCGAGAGCGGGGTAACCTGGTTCTGGCCCGACAAAGGGATCGATACCGGCCCCATCCTGATTCAAAAAACGGTGCCAATCGGGCCCGCCGATACCACCGGCACGCTGTATTTCAACAGCCTATTTCCGTTGGGAATC
>DATGLK010000070.1 GCA_035294265.1 Candidatus Binataceae bacterium | reverse complement strand
CCAATTGTACAGGATTGCCGCCGATAATTCCCTCGATGCTTATCACCGCGGGAATTTTGCTTTTATTAAGCACTAGCATCTTCACCGGCGGGGTGTTGTTAACGTAGACCACGCCTAGGGGTGTAACCGCGTTGAATTGGTATGAGGCTACCGTGTCGGAGACGACTGCGTTGAAGGGAGTTCCCGGCGTGCCTTCGACCATCAGCGCGGTCTGAGGCGGGATCGGTGGTCCGCCGCCGCATCCCAGGCCGTTGAGCGGGCCGTAACCGCTGAAGCCCTGGCAGGAATTGCCGCACCCCGCCAAGGGCGCTAGCGCCAATGCAAAGAGCATCAGCGCCAGCGCCTTGAAGGCGGATAGCCGTTGGCGCTGTGCCCAACTCATAGCGCGCTCGGCAGCTGGGTGCCGCTGCAAACTCCCGGACAGCCACCCGAGATGCACACGCTGGGACAGGGCGATGAAGTCGCAGAAGGCGCAGGTACGGCCAGCGTGACTGGCGTACCCACGGGCGTGGCGGTGGCCGAAGCGCCCGCGCTGGGCTGGCTGTATTCGAAGCGCTGCACCTGGTAAGCGTCTGGCGGCACGCACACCGAGAATTGATTGGCGTTGGGGTTTGGTTGTCCGGAGCCGTCGATCGACGGTCCGACGCTGCTAGCCACCAGTTGCACCGGCAAGTTGGTAGTGGGGTCGACCTTTGAGACATACACCAGGGTGTTAGCGTCGGCGTTGTTGGCTTGTCCCACGATGGTGCCATGGCCTGCGCACTTCATCGCCAGCACCGGACTGGGTGCGGGCCCGGTGCTCGGACTGGGATTGATATTGGCGGCCACGCCGATGGTATGCCCGGTATAGGGCGTTCCTACTCCCAGATAAGCATCCTGTGCTGTCGCTATCAGGTCAACATTGCCCATCCCCGAAGGTACCTCGATCGTGAACGCTCCCGAGGTCGAGCCCGCGCGAATCACGGCTTGGCTCACGCCCTCCAGAATATTGGTTCCGGTTCGTTCCGCTACCACGGTGACCAACTGGTTGGTGCCGACGGGCGGCGCGGTATCAATCTGGACCGTACCGCTAATCAAAACGCCGGGCAGAGTGATGTTGCAAGTGGCGGTTTGGCCGCCGCAAGCCGGCGTGTTGGCATTGACGGTGAGGCTTTCAATCTGTTCGGTGTTACCGGTATTGGAAGCCCGGATGGCGTAGGTTCCAAAAGGTACCGAAGACAGCAGATATGCGCCCTGCTCGTTGGTGGATGTGGTCATGATTACCACGCAGCTAAGCGGCGTGGTGGTGCAATTGGCGGAGGCGTTGTTACTTGGAGGTTGCAGAAGATCGACGGTGGCCCCGCTGATCGCGCTGTTGGAGGGGCCATCGATGATGGTCCCACTTACGTTGTTGAAGCTGCCCTTGGCCTGAACGGAGAAGGTCAGGGGGGCCTGTTGCCCGGGAATCAGATTCAATCCAGATACGCTGGCGGTGGTCGCGGTACCACCCGAGATATAGATGTCGTAGGTCGTGCCCAGGGGCTTAGGATTGGCCGGAAGCTGCAAGAAGATGCTGGCCGAAGTGCCGCTGGAGGTGAGCAGCAGCGGAGCGCTAGCGACGATCTGATTGGTTCCAGTCAACTCGGCATTGATGGTCTGGCCGGCCAGTGGCGAGCCACCGGTAAAGTTGACTGTGCCGGTAACGCTGGCCATTAATTGGTTGGTCGTCAGCACCGAGATGGTCGGATTGTTCATCGTGTAGGCGCCTCCCGGCGAGCTGGGAGGCACGATGGTACCGGGGCTGATGTCGAGCACCACCGGAGTCAGACCAAAGGCAGCCACCGGGATGCCGCTGATCGTGGTTGTACGCAGGTTGGTCCCGTTAGGCATCGTAATCGGATAGCTGGCGCAACCCTCGATGCCGCCACCGCCACAGGAGGGGATGACCGTCCCCGGGGTGGTTGGGTCGAGCTGCAGCTCGACCTGAAAATAGACCTGCGCGGCGGTGGCTGCGGTGTTGAACATTTGCACGTTGGCGACAATTTTGGTCAGATCCAACGCCAATTCGCCGGCCGCACCCGCGCCCGGCGGTGCCGGGATGGTGTACCAGTTGGGGTCACTGTCCGAGACGTTCGGATTGGTGCTCGGGTTGAAGCGTACGGAGACCACGTTGAGGTTGATTTGCTGGAACCCGGTGGTCGGGCTATCCACGAAGCCCAATTCCAGGTAGCCCTGGGTTGCCGCGGGGGTGCTGCCGCCACCGCTGCTGCCGCAGCCGAAGGAGCCCACCATTAGAGCGACAATAATCGAGAGGGGAGCCAGCAAAACCAGCGACGTATAACCAAGCGGTAAGCGTTTCACGCAGTGACCATGAGTAAAAGTGAATTGGTTGGTGATAACCTACCGGACGTACGAAGGCAAGTGGTTGCGACGCGCGAGACTGAGCCAACCTGGGGTCGGGTTATTGACTTGCTGCCGTCGCGGCTTTCAGAATCAGTATGTCTTGATGGCTAAAACAGGCGCATGGTTGGGCGCGTTTGCGCTGGTGGCATTGCTGGCAGCAGCCGGCCCCGCCCACGCTACGCTTCAGCTCGCGGTGGGCAACCCCGGCTTGCAGCATTTCGACAGCGATGGCGGGGTCGAGCTGGATTTCGGCCTGACCGACGCCAACGGCCAGCCCGTGGGCAATCTGCGAGTGGGCAACGTCAAGGTGTTCGAGAATGGGCAAGCGGCGAAAATCCTGGATTTTCGGGGTCAGGGCCAGGGCCGGCCGGTGGATATCGTGTTCGTGATGGATATCACGGAATCGATGCAGCCTTACATCGATGCGGTCAAGCAGAATATGATCACCTTCGCCCAGGACCTGCAGGCCAACCATCGCGACTATCGTCTGGGACTGGTGACCTTCGAGGATTATGTGGTCTCGCAGGCCTCCGATTGCAATTGCGCCTACCGCGACAAGCTGACCTCCAGCGTCGACGAGTTCACTCAATGGGTCGGTTCGTTGCACGCCGGCGGCGGCGGCGATATCCCCGAGGATCAGCTCGACGCGCTTGCCTATGCGGCCTCGCTGCCGTTTCGTCCTGACGCGCAGGGCATCATCATCCTGATTACCGACGCTCCCGACCATCATGCCGGCGACGGTTCGGCCAATTCCCAGCACGACCAGGCTTTCTGGGACCACCATAAGAACGGAGGCGACGTTACCAACCGGACTGCCTCCGAAGTGGCCGCCCTGCTCAAGAAGAACGGGCTTAGTCTGTATGCGGTAGCTCCCCCGCCGTTCATCGCGCCGGACTACCATGAGATCGTCACTGCGACCCATGGCCGCGCGTACAATATTATTACCGAGGAAGGGCGCTTCTCAGAGTTGGTGCGCGAAATCGGCCATTCGATTGCCACGCAGTACTCCTTGACCTATCTTACTCCGCGGCCGATCGAGGACGGTACCGAGCGGCATATCGAGCTGGAGGTAAGCTACGACGGTCAGAGCGCCGTGGCGCGCACCGAGTATCAGGTGCGAGGGGTGGGCGGTGGCCGAATCATTGAACCCACTTTGGGATCGGCCGGCGCCGGGTCGCCGGCCAGCCTTGGCGAAGTTTCCTTCGCCTGGTGGAATGGGCTGATTCCGCTGCTGGCGATCGTCGGGCTGCTGGTGCTGTCGCGCACCGGCCTGGGTGTTCCGGCCGAGGAACTCAAGGCCATCGTGACGGCCCAGAGCCAAGCGCCGCTGCGCCCGCCGATGCCGCCACCGCGCGCCGCGGGTGCGCCCGCTCAGGTCCGCGGACCGGCAGCGATACGCGAGTCCGCGCCCGTACCGCCGGCGGTCCCACCGGATTCCGGTCACGGTGCGCGCTTGGTGACGGTGAGTCCCGAAGGGCCCATTGCAGCCGAATACAGTCTGCTCAAAGATGATGTGGGGTTGGGGCGAGGTACAGAGAACGACCTGGTGATTCCCCACGTCAGCGTGTCGCGCAACCATGCTCGGATCGCGCGCCGCAACGGCACCTACCAGCTAACCGATCTCAATTCCACTAACGGTACCTATCTCAATAATCGCCCGGTTCAAGGCTGGGTCACGATTACTCCCGGCAGCGAGGTGCGACTGGGGGACGTAAGCTTTGTCTTTCGCAGTTAGTGGGTGGTGTGTGATCGAACAAGCGCTTCGCATGGGCCAGAGAAAGCAGGGTCTGGCAGTTACCGGAATGGGGTGCGGTCGGCTAGAGCCGGCGCAATAATCGCTGGGCCGGGTCTTCCCGGCTCATACGCTCCTCTCCTATCTCGCCCTGACTCAGGGGGAGGTAATCGGGGTGCCGTCTCCCAGCCGGGGTGGGTTTTTCGCGCGCCCCGCTAGCGAGCGAGAACGAGGGAATCTACAATACGGGTTCGAATGAAAAAGCTGACCGGCGCGCAAATCGTGATCGAGAGCTTGCTCCAGGAGGGCGTGGATACCATTTTCGGCTATCCTGGGGGCGCTATTTTGCCCACCTACGACGCTTTGCTCGATTCCAAAATTCGCCACGTTCTGGCCCGCCACGAACAGGGCGCAACCCATATGGCGGAGGGTTACGCTCGAGTCAGCGGGCGGCCGGGCGTGGTATTGGTAACCTCAGGTCCGGGCGCCACCAACTGCGTTACCGGGCTGGCTGATGCCAACATGGACTCCACTCCATTGGTGGTGATCACGGGCCAGGTTGCGACCAGTCTGATCGGTAACGACGCGTTTCAGGAAGCTGACGTAGTTGGGATTACCAGGCCTTGCACCAAGCACAATTTCCTGGTCAAGAACGTCAAGGATCTGGCGCGTATCATCAAGGAAGCCTTTTACATCGCCCGCAACGGGCGGCCAGGGCCGGTTCTTATTGATCTGCCCAAGGACGTACAGCAGGCTGAATATCCCTTCAAATATCCAGAGCGGGTGGAATTGCGCGGCTTCAAGCCCACTGTCAAAGGTAATCCGCGACAGATAGAACGGGCGCTGGAAGCAATCGAGCGGGCCGAGACCCCGTTGTTTTACGTCGGCGGGGGCGTGCAATGGTCGGGCGCGGCGGCGGAATTGACCCAGCTGGTGCGGGGGCTGGGAATCCCGGTGTGCGAAACCCTGATGGGACTGGGTTCGGTGCCCGCCTCCGATCCGCTCTGCCTAGGGATGCTGGGGATGCACGGCTCCTACGCCACCAATACGGCGGTGTGTCACACCGATTGCCTGATCGCAGTGGGCGCGCGCTTTGACGATCGCGTAACCGGGCGACTGGCCGACTTTGCGCCCAAGGTCAAGTCGATTATTCATATTGACATCGATCCAGCCTCGATCTCCAAAAATGTGAAGGTCGATGTTCCTATCGTAGGAGATATTAAGGCGGTGCTGATCGATTTGCTGGAGGCCGCCCGAGGGCGAGAAAGCTTGGCCCGCCAGCACCAAGCCTGGACGCGTTGGCATCAGCAGATCCTGCAGTGGCAGAAGGAACGACCGCTCTACCAGCATCGGGGCAACGGCGCCGCGATCTCGGCGGTAGGCGTGCTGGAGGAGCTGCATCGGCATACTCGGCCCGACTGCGTGATTGCCACCGACGTTGGACAGCATCAGATGTGGGTTGCGCAACTGTTTCCCTTCGAGCGACCACGCTCGCTGCTGACCTCGGGCGGCCTGGGCACGATGGGCTACGGCTTGCCCGCCGGGATTGGGGCCAAGTTCGCCGCGCCGGAGCGGCAGGTAGTGGTGGTGTCGGGCGACGGTTCGATCCAGATGAATATCCAAGAGTTGGCGACCGCGGTGCAGTATAACGTCGACCTCAAGGTGGTGATCCTCAACAACCACTTCCTGGGCATGGTTCGCCAATGGCAGGAGCGGTTCTACCAGGAGCGCTACTCGTACTCGGAAATGTCGGTGCCTGATTTTGTCAAATTGGCGGCGGCGTACGGTGCCCAAGGATTTCGCGTCGAACGGCCGGCCGATCTCGCGGCCACCATGGACGAGGCTTTCGCTACCGCGGGTCCTGTCCTAATCGACGTTGTTATTCCCAAGGAAGAGGCTGTCATGCCTATGATCCCGCCCGGTAGCGCGCTGTCCGAGATGCTCTTTGCCTGAGCAGAGCGGGTAGCTCGCGTGGTCAACCGTCGCCCGGGTTGGCCTTGCCGAGGTGGGGTGTGAAGCGGGTTTAGCTGAAGCCTGTGCGTCGTCAAGCCCTATATAAGCTCGGCCCGGTTGCGGGTTGGCGAGGCAGAGCAGTCCTCGCAAACAATGGGCATCGCAACTCCCCACCAACCCGGCGCCTCACGACGACGGTATGAACGACGACGACGCGGTGGAGCTATGGTTCCAACGTGGTTTGGAACTGTTCAATCAGCAAGCTTTTTTTGCCAGTCACGAGGTCTGGGAGCAGGCCTGGAAAAATTCCCAAGGTCAGTACCGCGAGTGCTGCCAGGGCTTGATCCAGCTTGCCGCCGCGCTGCTGCATGCGCGACGCCACAACTGGCGGGGCGCCCAGGGGTTATGGACCAAGGCGGAAGAGAAGCTGTGCCGCTTGCCGCCCGACTACCATGGCCTGGCGCTGGAGGACTTGCGGCGGGACGCCACCGCCTTCTTTGCCGCCTATCGCGAGGGTTTGAAGATACCCCCCGTACCGCAATTGCATTGGAAGCGGGTCTAGGGGCGCGGTTTAAGGAGGAGAAATTCCGCCATCGGAAAATAGGCGTGCCGCTTAAAAATAGCAGTGAGGTTGCCGCCTCAGGATAATCTCTGGAATCCCAACGATGGCTTGTCTTGGCAGCACTGCTCCTCCTACGTCATCATGCTTTGCCTGAGATTCCTCGCTCCGCGGACCGCGATCGGAATGATGCTGGCGGGTGGCTCGCGGTGTAAATGCTTTTCAGTTTCTGCATCCCGCCAATTTTGAAGAAGCACGGGTCTGACGTTCTACCGCGCAATCTCGTACAAGGCAGCAGGCAGCAAGCAGCAGGATACTGCAAATTCCGCTGGCTCCAAGTTGATGAAAAACATGGCTATGAGGCCTACCAATAAGCCCAATAGCGCAATCACGATAGGGTCATAACTCTTTGCTTGACCAAGCGGTAATCCGTCTGATTGCCTTAATACATGCAACGCGAGTTATACAGCGACAGGCTATTGGAGCTTCGCAACTCAAACGGACGTCTGCGGGCCACCATCGATCTTGCCCGCGGGCCAGAGCGGGTCGAGGGTGTGCTCAAATTGCACAATCTCAACGGCGGCGGGCTGAGTAAGCCCAACTTGAACGAGTGCCTGGACATCTATTACCAGGGGGGCCGCTTGCGCATCGAGTTGGGGAGTCACCGGATCAGCTTTTGGGATTTCCTGGGCAAGAAGGTGTTGACCCTACCCACCGCTGCTGATGCCAGCCTAGGGGATTCCGGATTGGCCTTGCGCCTGCTCGGGGTCAGCGACAAGAAAAACCGCGTAGGCGTGATCCTGGTATCGGATCCCGAAGGATTGGGCGATATCGCGCCCTGGCGCTTGCGCCTATGCATGCAGGAGACTCTCGATTGGGTCGGCCCGGTCCATGCCTGAGGGCGCGTGGCCAGCCCAAAGGAATTTCCTTAACTCTACCCATGAGCGTAACGGGATCTTTTTTGTTTCTTTATGTCCAGGAGCTGGGTAACGTAAAAATTACGCGCGCTCGTAAGCAAGAACGACGCTATGCGTGGGCGCCGTAAGTAGGAACGAATGACTTTTTTATTTCGGACTAAAGGTGAGGAGGAACGCTTACCAGGAACAACGTTTTCCAGTTCTCGTCGCCACAACAGCCATCCCGACGCGCTATCCAGGCGTGCCGGGGTAGGACAGATTCTAATCGTTGAAGACGATCGTGACACCCGCGAGGCGATTTCGCAGATCCTGACCGAAGAAGGTTTCAAGGTGGCACAGGCTGCCAACGGTCTGGAAGCGCTGCGCTATTTACGCCAGGAGCGCAATGTTGGGTTGATTTTGCTCGACCTGATGATGCCGGTCATGGATGGATTGCAGTTTCGCTCATTGCAAGCTCGCGATCCTGCGTTGGCCTCGATCCCTGTGATCGCGTTGACGGCGCTGGACGCGCCCTATCCGGCGGAACTTTGCGACATTACGGTGGTGCGCAAGCCGATCGATATGGCGCGCTTGCTGGTTCTGATCCATGCCCGTGCCAATGCCACTCTGTGGCGTGGTGCCTAGCGTGGCGGTTCCGCAACCCGCGGACCTGCCCTGATAGCCACGCCAAGATTTGCTAAATGCTGTCAGTTAATTAATTGGAAGCAGGTGCGAATGTTGCCCGTGACCACTGGCGCGCGTTGCCCTCGATGGAGCAGGGGAACGCCGATTTCAAAAGAGAGGCTCGCTTGGTTCACAATGAAACCTTGCTTCTTGCGGCTTGGGGGTCGTTGGGCCAACGGCCAATCGCAATAGCGAGGGTAACGCTTGGTTAAGATACAACTGTCAGGCAGATCTTAAAAGGGGATATCCTCATCGTCACCACCACCCGTGAGAGGGGGCGGGAGATCGGCACCCATATCGCCAGGGTCCTCTACCGCACTTGAACCGCCCGCGCGCCCGCCCAGAAACTGGATGCGCTGGGCGATAATTTCGCTGCGATAGCGCTTACCGCTGCCGTCCTTGGCTTCGTACTGGCGATTGGAGATGCGCCCCTCGATATAGACTTGGCGCCCTTTCTTGAGGTATTGGCTAGCCAGCTCCGCTTGTTTGCCGAAAACCACAATGTTGTGCCATTCGGTTCGTTCCTGCCGCGTGCCGCCGCGGTCGGTATAATTGTCGCTGGTGGCAAGCGAAAAACTGGCCACCGCTTGGCCCGAAGGCAGGTAGCGAACCTCGGGGTCTTTGCCCAAATTACCCACTAGGATGGCTTTATTGACCGACATGGCACGCCGCTCCCCGGTGCAAAGTTACCTGCTTCGCCCCGCCCAAGGCAAGCCCAGACTGCGGCTGCGCTGGGGCAGGGCGCGCTTTTGCGCCCCTGCGCCAGGATATATAGTACGCTTGGTAGTGGGGTAAACGAGGGGTTGAGGTGGCGAGTCTGACGCAAACCGACAGCTGTGTAAGGCTGGTCGCCCTGGGTGGCCTGGGCGAGATTGGCCTCAATCTGATGGTTGTGGAAAGTGGCGGCGAGGCACTCATTATAGATGCCGGCGTGACTTTCCCCGAGCAACGGTTATTGGGCGCCGATCTGCTAGTGCCCGATCTCACCTATTTGGCGCAAACCAAGCCGCTGGCCGTGGTCTTGACCCATGGCCACGACGACCATGTCGGGGCGCTGCCCTACCTCCTGCAGCACTACCGCGTGCCGGTCTATGGCAGCGATCTTGCCTTGGCGGTCGCGCGCCAGCGTCTACTGGAGCGCGGCGCCGCTGGCACCTGGGACTTGCGCCAGCTCCAGGCCGGACAGCGCATCGCGATTGGCCCCTTTACGGTCGAGGCGATTAGGGTTACCCACTCTACGCCCGATGCTCTAGCACTGGCGATCGATACTCCAGTTGGCCTGATCGTACATACCGGTGATTTCAAAATTGACGAGACCCCGGTAGATGGTCAGGTGACCGATCTTCAGCGGCTGGGCGAGCTGGGTGCGCAAGGCGTGACGCTGATGCTGTCGGATTCGACCAACGCCGAACGGCCCGGGCGCACCCCCTCCGAGAGCACCATCAAGCCGGTGTTGCGCGAATTGATGGCCACCGCGCACGGCAAGGTGTTGCTGTCGGCCTTTTCCTCCCACCTCCATCGCTTCCGTCAGTTTATCGAGGTCTGCCAGGAGCAGGGGCGAGCGGTTGCCTTGTTGGGCCGGCGGGTGGGTGAGAGCGCGCGGTTGGGAATGGCGCTGGGCCACCTCAAGGTGCCGCGCGGAGTCCTGATCGAGGAGCGCGAGCTTTTGGCTCACGCCGCCCGCCCGGTGGGACTACTGGCCTCCGGCAGTCAAGCCGAGCCGCTCTCGGCGATGGTCAAGATCGCCACCGGAATTCATCCCCGCGTGCGGCTTAATCGGGAAGATGTGGTAATCCTTTCCTCGCGCTTTATCCCCGGCAACGAACGGCTCATTCATCGCCTGATCGATAACCTTTTTCGCCAGGGAGCCGAGGTGTTTTACGAGGGCGTGGCACCAGTGCATGTGTCCGGACATGCCGGCGCGGACGAACTTACCCAGATGATTGACACCGTGCGGCCGCGCTACTTCGTTCCAGTCCATGGCGAGTACCGCCATCTCAAACGGCATATTGCGCTGGCTGCGGGTGCGGGTATCAAGCCCGAAAACTGCTTTCTGTTGCAAAATGGCGAACCGTTGGAATTGCGCTCCGGATCGGTGCGTCGCGCTGCCAAAATACCGGTTGGGCGCCTGTTCAGCGACGGCAGCAGCTTGGAGCCCGAGGAGCTGCTGCGTGAGCGCGAGCGGTTGGCGTTTGCGGGCGTGGTTACCGCCGCGGTGGTGCTAGAAGAAGGTAGCGGCGAATTGCTGCTGGGGCCCGAGCTGTTGGCTCGCGGCTTCCTGGCCGACGATCAAGCCACGCTCCATCTGCGTCGCGCCACTGAGAAGGTGCGCCAAGCCCTGGCGGATAGGCTACCCCGCCGACGCGGTGTCAACGAGACCAAAGATGCCATCAACCGCGCCCTGCGCTCCTATTTCGCCCAAGAGGTGGGACACCAGCCGGTTGTCATGCCGTGGGTGGTCGAGTTATAAGCGCGCGCGGCACGTCCCAGGAGCCGCTGGTTCTGAGCACGCCCTTGCGCAATGGGATGGGGCGCGAATTGATTGCCCTGGCACTTTTGGCCGCTGCGCTCTTTGCCGGATTAAGCCTGCTCGCCGCCCCTCGTGACACCGCCTTTTGCGGCCCCTGGGGGCTGGCCCTGGCGACTGCCTTGGTGACCCGGCTGGGGCTGGGGGCGGTAGGTGTCTGCCTGCTGGCCGGATGGTTGGCGTGGCGAATCTGGCGCAATCTCCAATGGATGGCGGCGGTGCGCTTGATTGCCGGCGGTGCCCTCGTCCTGGGGGCGCTGATGGTGGCGGCCGGGTTGGTCGCCACGCCGATGGCTGCTGGGTACTGGGGGCTCTGGGCCGCCGGTTGGCTGATGCGTTCGGCGGGTATCACGGGCGCCTACCTTGTGGTCAGCCTGGGCCTTATCTGCGGTGTTGCCATGCTCACTCGCCGTCCGCCGACCGCTCTGGCGGTCATCCTGGCCTCCAGTTTGTCCCGCGCCTTACCCTGGCGTCGAAGGCCCGATAAAGGCGACCCGGTGGATGACCTTCAGGCGGTTCCAATCGAATTGGGCCTAACCCAAGAAGACCTGCCTGTGCCGCCGGCGCCGCGCGGTGCGATCGAGCTCTTGGCCTCGATGCTGTGGAGCAAGCCCGAGGAAGCTGCGCCGGAGCGCGCGGCCGCTAAGCCGCGTGCGGGCAAGTTCAAGCTACCGCCCCTGGCGTTGCTCGACACGCCTCCGTCCGAGCACACCAAAGTGGACGAGACCGCCCTGCAGCGTAGTGCGCAGATGCTGGAGCAAAAGCTGGGTGATTTTGGGGTCGAAGGGCAAGTGGTCGCGGTTCAGCCCGGCCCCGTGGTCACGATGTATAAATTCGAGCCGGCCTCGGGGATTAAGGTAAGCCAGATTGTCAATCTGGCCGATGACCTGTCGATGGCCTTGCGAGCCCTGGCGATCCGAATTCAGGCGCCAGTGCCGGGCGAGGCGGTTGTGGGGATCGAGGTTCCCAACCGCAAGCGCGAGAAAGTCTATTTGCGCGAGATCCTAGAAAGCGAGGAGTTCGCGGCCGCCCGCAGCCATCTGACTATCGCTCTGGGCAAGGATATCGCCGGCCACCCGGTGGTGGCTGACTTAGCCCGTATGCCGCATCTGCTGATCGCGGGAGCGACCGGGACGGGCAAGTCCGTCTCGATCCACACCATGATCTCCTCGATTCTATTCAACGCCACCGCCGACGACGTCCGCTTCATTTTGATTGATCCCAAGATGCTGGAGTTGTCGGTGTACGAACATATTCCCCATCTGCTGGTGCCGGTGCTGGTGGATCCCGATAAGGCAGCGGCGGCACTGTTGTGGGCGGTGCGGGAGATGGAGCGCCGTTACCGAGTAATGCGCGATATGGCGGTGCGCAATATCGACGGCTACAACCAGGCAATCGAGGCAGGTCAGCGGGGGCTGGCCGAACGCGGCCAACTCGCCTTCGACGGCGATCCCAACGAAGCCCCGATCGTCCATCAGCGGATGCCCAAGCTGGTGATCGTTATCGACGAATTGGCCGATCTGATCCTGACCGAAGGTAAAAACGTCGAGCGCGACATCACTCGCTTGGCGCAAAAAGCGCGTGCGGCCGGAATCCATCTGCTGCTGGCAACCCAGCGTCCCTCGGTCGATGTTCTCACCGGTCTTATCAAGGCCAACCTGCCCGCGCGGATCTCATTGCAGACCGCCTCGCGGGTGGATTCGCGCACGATTTTAGACAATATCGGCGCCGAGCGGCTGCTGGGCGAGGGCGATATGCTTTTCATGCCCCCGGGTACTGCCAAATTGCGCCGCCTGCATGGCCCCTTCGTTTCCGAGAATGAAATTCGCAAGGTTACCGACTACCTGCGTCGTCAGGGTTCTCCGACCTATCAGATGGAGATTCTAGAGACCGCGCGTGATGATGCCGAAGCCGTCGAGGAGGGGTACGAGCGCGACCCGATGTACGACGAAGCGGTGAGAATCGTGACCGAGACCAACCAAGCCTCAATCTCCATGATCCAGCGCCGCCTGCGAGTGGGCTACAACCGCGCCGCGCGAATGGTGGAGCAGATGGAGCGCGAAGGCCTGGTTGCGCCCGCCGACGGTGCCCGTCCACGGGAGGTGCGCATTGGCAGCCATCGCGGCAGTTAGCAACTACATTTCTGTTCGTGGCGGGGGAGGGATTGTGCGAGCACAGCCGCTCACTGCCCTCAAGTGAGGCGCGTGGCGCCCATTCCACGATCGAGGGATCAAATAGAAAAACTGAAAGCAGAAAAACCAATCAAAGATTGGACAGAAAGGCGAAAATCGTGGGCTCTGCCCGCTGCTCGCAAGGCGCTACTCGAACCAACGATCGCTCAGGATCAGCGGTACTTCCTTGTTTTCGACCGAATAGCCGCTCATTGGCTGGCCGTTGACGTCGATTCGCCCGTCCTTCATCAAGTCGGCGCCGGGCGCGATCGCACCCACGCGTAGCATCACGAGCGGTTCGTCGCTTACAGTCTTGAACCAATAGAAGGCGCCACGCGGCAAAAAGACGCCGTCCAGTTTTTCCACCTGCCAAGCCGTGCCCTCGCGGTCATGGAATTCAGCCGCACCTTGTAACACTACGAATACGTGATCTTCCAAGGGATGGGCGTGAAGTTCGTTCTCCCCGCCGGAGGCGTAGGTCTTCAGCCACACCCGCATCCGATCGGTGGTCGCCAGCGGCAGGTGGGTGCGGCCCTGAAGCGGGAGCTGGGCGCGCAGATGGAAGAAGCTGGGACTGCGGTTTTGCTCCTGTGCCCTCATTTGGGCGTAGAGATCGTCGAGGGTTTGGGCGGGTTGGATCGAGCCTGCTGCCATCTCTTCTGGGCTCCCTGCCAGATGCGGCGCGAGCGCCACGCCTTCAGCCAAACATCTCGCGAATCTTATCCACGAACCCCTTGGAGAGGGGGTGGGTGACTTCTTCCCCAGAGATCTGCGCGAACTCCTCAAGCAACTCACGTTGGCGCAGGGTCAGTCGGCGCGGTGTTTCCACCACCAGGCGGACCAGTTCGTCGCCACGGCCATAACCGTGCAGATCGGCAAAGCCCTTGCCCTTGAGGCGGAAGACTTTGCCCGATTGGGTCCCCGCAGGGACCTTGAACTTAACTTTGCCATCCAGGGTGGGCACGTCGATGTCCGCGCCCAGCGCAGCCTGCGGGAAGCTGATAGGGACTTCGACTACCACGTCGTTGTCCTGGCGGGCGAAGATGGGATGTTCTTTGACCTGGATGACCACATACAGGTCACCTGCCATTCCGCCTCCGAACCCTGCCTCGCCCTCGCCGCGCAGTTTCAGGCGTGAACCGTTGTCCACGCCGGGCGGGATATGCACGGAGAGCGATTGGCGCTTACGCAGTCGGCCTTGTCCCTGACATTTGGGGCAAGGGTCGGAAATGATCGATCCTTCACCGCGGCATTGGGCGCAGGTGGTGGAGATGGAAAAGAAGCCCTGCTGAGTGCGCACCTGTCCCGAGCCTCGGCAATTGGGACAAGCTCGCATCCCCGCGCTGCCCGCAGCGGTGCGGGAGCCATTGCAGGCTTCGCACAGCGTTAGTCGGTCGATTTTGATGATTTTGTCGGCGCCGCGATGAGCCTCTTCGAATTCGACCTCTAGGTCATAGCGCAAATCGTCGCCGCGGCGGCTGCGCGAGCGCGAGCGACCGCGGCCGGTGCCGAAGAAATCGCCAAAAATGTCGGAAAAAACGTCTTCGAAACCCTGGGAGAAGTCAAACCCGCCAAAACCGCCGGGCCCTTGGGGACCTTGAAAAGCGGCGTGGCCGAAACGATCGTACTGCAGGCGCTTTTCCGGGTCGGAAAGCACCTGGTAGGCTTCGTTGATTTCCTTGAAGCGCTCCTCGGCCTGGCGATTGCCGGGATTACGGTCGGGATGAAACTGGATGGCCAAACGGCGATAGGCTTTTTTGATCTCGTCCTCGCCGGCCCCTCGCGCCAAGCCGAGGACCTCATAATAATCCCGCTTGTTGTTAACCGCCATCCCTTCCATAGTTTACTTCAGTTCGCCAGCCTACGATAGCCTCAAGCGCTTGGTTTTTAACGCTGCGGCCATTTAGCCAAGTAAAACCGTATGCCACCTCAGTCCCCGGAGCGGGTCCCGAGCGGGCGTACGCGCCTGCCCGGAGACCCCGCCCCCACCTGAGGAGGCACAGCAGTTTGCCTTGGCAGCGGCAAGTGCGAAGGTTTAGTCCTTGACCTCGCGATAATCGGCGTCCACTACATCGTCCTTGGGCGGCTGTTCTCCGCCGCCGCTGGCTTGGCTGCCGCTGGCATTGCCCGCTGCGCCACCGGCTGCTTCGGACTGGGTCCGCGCCTTGCTGTACATCGCCTCGGCCAGCTTATGCGAGGCCTCGCTCAGGGCCTCAGAAGCCCGATTAAGTTCGTCGGGGTTTTGCGATTCCAACTTGGCGCGCGCGGAGCTCAGGGCATCGTCCACCGTCTTGCGCGCAGCTGCGTCCAAGTTCTCTCCGTATTCCTTGAGCGATTTCTCGGTGGTGTAGATTAGGTTGTCGAGCTTGTTGCGAGCCTCGATAGCCGCCCGTTTGCGCTTGTCCTCTTCGGCGTGCGCCTCGGCGTCACGCACCATTTTCTTGATCTCGTCCTCAGTCAGGCCGGAGGATGCGGTAATCCGGATCGATTGCTCCTTATTGGTGCCTAAATCCTTGGCGTGCACATTGACGATCCCGTTGGCGTCGATATCGAAGGTGACCTCCACCTGCGGCATCCCACGCGGTGCGGGCGGAATCCCTATCAAGTCGAATTGACCCAACAGCTTGTTGTCAGCAGCCATCTCCCGTTCGCCCTGGAACACTCGGATGGTAACCGCGGTCTGGTTGTCCTGGGCAGTGGAAAAAACCTGCCCTTTGCGAGTCGGGATAGTGGTGTTTTTCTCGATCAATTTGGTGAATACACCACCCAAGGTCTCGATTCCCAGCGAAAGCGGAGTCACGTCCAGCAACAGGACATCTTTGACCTCGCCCTTGAGCACGCCGCCCTGGATAGCGGCGCCCACCGCCACCACTTCGTCGGGGTTGACCCCCTTGTGCCCCTCGCGCCCGAACAGGCGGCGCACCCGCTCCTGCACCGCAGGCATCCGGGTCATGCCGCCTACCAGCACCACCTCGTTGATTTCCGAAGTCTTCAGTCCCGCGTCGCGCAAGGCTATCCGGCAGGGCTCTTCGAGCCGGTCCAGCAGGTCGGCACACAGCGCCTCCAGCTTGGCTCGGGTCAGCTTCATGGTCAGATGTTTGGGACCAGACTGGTCGGCGGTGATGAAGGGCAGATTGATATCGGTCTCCATCACGGTAGATAATTCGCACTTGGCCTTTTCCGCTGCTTCCTTGAGCCGCTGCAGCGCCATCCGATCCTGACGCAGATCGATGCCCTGGTCCTTGCGAAATTCGTCGGCCAGATAATCAATCACTCGTTGGTCGAAATCCTCGCCGCCCAAGAAAGTGTCGCCATTGGTCGCCTTGACTTCGAAGACTCCTTCGCCCAACTCCAGAATCGAGATGTCGAAGGTGCCACCGCCGAGGTCGAAGACTGCGATTTTTTCGTCTTTCTTCTTGTCCAGGCCGTAGGCTAGCGAGGCCGCGGTGGGTTCGTTGATGATCCGCAGGACATCCAAACCGGCGATCCGGCCGGCATCCTTGGTGGCTTGGCGCTGGCTGTCGTTAAAATAGGCCGGTACCGTGATGACCGCCTCGGTGACTTTTTCGCCCAGGTAGTCCTCGGCCGTCTGTTTCATTTTTTGCAAAATAAAGGCCGAAATCTCGGGGGGACTATAGCGCTTGCCACGAATATCCACCCAAGCTGCACCGTCGTCGTTCTTGGCCACCTTGTAGGGCAGCACCTTCAGCGCTTTTTGGACCTCAGGATCCTCGAAGCGACGGCCCATCAGGCGCTTGATTGCGAAGACGGTGTTGGTGGGGTTGGTGATCGCCTGCCGCTTGGCGATCTGCCCCACCAAGCGCTCACCGGACTCGGTGAACGCGACTACCGACGGGGTGGTCCGGCTGCCCTCGGAATTCGCGATAACAACCGGGTCACCACCCTCCATGATTGCGACGCAGCTATTAGTGGTCCCCAGGTCGATGCCGATTACTTTCGCCATTGCGTGCCTCTTCCGTGGCTCCCAGGCCCACCTGAGCGGGGAACCAAACTAGTTTTCAACTTAACCAGCGTTGGTGGCTTTTCAAGCCACCTCTAGCTTTCCTCCGGCTCCTCGCCGGTCTTGCCGGCGCTGGGTAGCTTGGCTACCGCTACCCGGGCCGGGCGCAGCAAACGATCGCCCACCTGGTAACCGCGTACAAATTCGTCAACCACAGTATTGGGCTGATGCTGATCGCTTTCTATCTGGTCTACCGCCTCGTGCAGGAGCGGATCGAAGGGCTGTCCCAGCGCGCTTAGCTGGGTGACCCCGTGGCTGCGCAGAAAGTCAATCATCGAGCGCAGCACCATCTCGACTCCTTCGACGATGGGCTTGCCATTGCCGCCCCCGCGCGCGGCCGCCACCGCACGTTCTAGATTATCGACAATTGCCAGCAAATCGCGCAGCAAACTCTCGCGTTGCAGCCGGACAGTTTCATCGGCCTGTTGGCGGATCCGTTTGCGGCTGTTGTCGGCTTCGGCCACGGCGCGCAGAAATTTGTCCTTGAGTTCCGCCACTTCCTGCTCGCGCTGGGTGCAAGTCCGGCGCACTTGCTCCAATTCCTCGCGGAGCTGGACCAGCTCTCGCTCCAGCTCAGCGCTCCGCTCCGGTTGCGAGTCATGGTCGTGCTGAAGTTGGCTTTGGGCAGTTTCTTCCTCGGCCGTGCCGTGCGGCTGTTCCTGGCCCTCCTCGCGTTGGGGACGGCCATGATGCTTATGCTCCGTCATTTTCCTTCCACGTCTGAGTCGCACTGTCCACCAAGATAACCATGATCGCCCGCGATGCTAGCCTGGCGCGGAAAAAGTCTCCGCGGCAGGTCCCCCCGGCTCTTACCTCTCACCGGCCAGGCGGAGTGTTGAGTAAGGAGTCCAGCTTTACATCGCGCATCGACCCGCTAAAAGCCGGTTTTGCGTCGCTCGCCGGGTAAGCGTGGTAAAGCGGAACTTGTTGCCAGGATGCCGCCAGTGGGGCTCAGGATTCGAGCGCGCGCGAGAGCGCCCGGGCGGTGTAGTCCACCAGCGCGATGACCCGTCCATAGTCCATCCGCACCGGCCCCAAGACGGCCAGCGCGCCCACTGGCGCTGAGCCGTGACGGTAGGGCGCTCCCACCATGCTGAGATCGCTCAATCGAGGGGCGTGTTCGGAGCCGATGGAGACATCCACGCTCTCGCCCTCCAGGGTATTTTCCAATAGGCCCAGCAGGGCGCTCTTGTCCTCCAGCGCCTCCACCAATTGCCGCAACTTGCCGGGATCGTCGAATTCGGGCTGATGCACGACCTTGGCTCCGCCCTCGATCAGCACGTCCACTGGTACCGGGGCGCTGACGGCCGCCTCGCCCAGCCGCAGCGCTTCACGCACGAAGCGGTCATGACTGCTGCTCTCTTCTCCCAGCGCGGCCTCGATTAGAGCGCGCGCCTCGTCTAAGGTGCGTCCTTCGATGATCCGGTTAAGATAGCTCGCCACCCGCTGCAGTTCTTCGCTGGAGTAATCGCGTTCGGTTTCGATCACGCGTTGATGAATTGCGCCGGCGGCGACCAACACGGTCAGCACCTGGCGCTGGCGCAGGCGAGTGAAGGCGACTTCGGCCAGCTCGATTGCCTCGAAGCGCGGTGTGACCACCACTGCCACTTGGCCCGAGAGCAGCGCCAACAGGTGGCTAGTATCACGCAAGAGGGCGCTCAGGTCCCGCTCGCGGGCCGAGTAATGGTATTCGATATGAGTCTTATCTTGCTGGCTGATACGCCAGCCCGGCCTGAGGTGGTCCACGTAATAGCGAAAGCCTTTGTCGGTGGGAATGCGTCCGGCCGAAGTATAGGGCTGGTAGAGGTAATTCTCGCGCTCCAACTCAGCCATCATCGCACGTACCGTGGCCGCCTTCACCCCCAAGGCGTACCGCGCCGCCAAATGATGGGAGCCGACCGGCTCAGCGGTTTTCACAAAGTCGTCGACCACCGCCAGCAACAGCGCATGCCGGCGCCGTGCCACCTCGTCGCGCCAATCCTCGCTAACCATGCTGTCGCCCCGTTGCCCGCCGATTTATAAATCTTCTGCGGTCGTTGCACCCCCGTACTTCATGGATTTATCGATGACACCGTGAAGCCCGTCACGCAAGCATTGTACCGGCTGCTCCTGCTGGTTGTCAGACCCGGGAAAACTTGTGGGAGTCACTTGCACGACAGGAGAAGAGTAGTGCAAAGGACCCAGCTAATCTCCGCGATAGCGACACGCCCCGGCGCTGAGATAAGCTTAGAACGATGGCCAGGCCCAAAGCGCGCAGGTCCGCCGTGCCGATTCCCGTGGTGGCAGCCAATACCGGTTGGCTGGAAGCGGACAGCTACGACCGCCAAGCATGGGGAGAGTTGACCGCGCAGGCGGCCACGATTGGCGAGCTCATTGACAGCGGCGAGCGGCTGGTGCCGCACTTCGGCGAGCTTTTGCGCGATCTGTTTTATGCTCTCTTCAAGGCTAATCTGGTGTGGCTCAAGCCCGACTCGGTGCGTGCCAGCACCGTGCTCAATCGCATGATTTTGAACGACCTGATCGACACGGCGACCTTTAAGGCGCTCAAACAGCGCACCCTGCTCGACGAAGATAAGGCTGCGATCGCGGCGCTGGCCCTGGGCGAACAAGCGGCGGAACTGGTGCGAGCGGAGCGGCTGATCAATCGGCGCGAGATGCTCGATCTGTGGGAGCTCAAGCGTCAGGAAGAGGAACTGGCCGAACGGGCCCAGGAACTGGAGGCGGCCACGGACTTAAAGCTTGAACCTGCCGCGGGCGAGCCCGACCAAGAAAAGGTGCAGCGCGCGAGGTTGGAGCAGCTCAAACAGGCCGCGGCCCGCGCCGCTCAGGTGGCCGAAGCCCGTTTGAATCAGAAGGCTCGCGCGGTCGTGGCGCAGGTCGACCAGGCCCGCCGCGGTGAACTCAAACGGATGCAGCTAAAGGCCGGCCAGTTGGCTCAGGAAATCGACCAAATCGCCTCCGACAGCCATGACTTCGGAGTGGAATTCGGGCAGGCCGGACGGCTCAATGCGGGAGCGCGGCTGGAGCTGGGGCGACGGCTGGCGAGTAATCGCAAAATTGCCCAGTTGGCCCGTTTGGTCGGCCGCTTCAAGCAGCAGGCGCTAGCGTTGCGGCGCAGGCAGATCGAGCGCGCACCCGCCGAGGTCTACGATATCGAACGAGGGGCCGATCTGGGCCGCTTGATCGGAGCGGAACTGGTTGCCCTGCCCCATCCCCTGCTCCAGCGTGACTTCAGGCGCCGCCTGCTCGAAGGCGAGCTGCTCCAGTATCAATTGCGCCAGGACGAG
>DATGLK010000069.1 GCA_035294265.1 Candidatus Binataceae bacterium | reverse complement strand
TGGATTCGCTGCCGGCGATTTTGGCCGCGCGCGAATTACGAGAACTGGCGCGCATTATCGCCCAGACCCATCGAGCCGCCCGTACCGTGTTGCTGATGAGCGGTGCGCACGCGCTCAAAACCGGGCTCAGCCCACTCATCGTGCAATGGCTGCGTGACGGCGTGCTCAGTGCCTTGGCGCTCAACGGGGCCGGCATGGTTCACGATTTCGAGTTGGCCTGGGCTGGGCGTACTTCAGAGGATGTCGGTGCGGGGTTAGCCGATGGCAGTTTCGGAATGGCGGAGGAGACCGGCGCCTTTCTCAGTTCGGTGGCGCAGAAGGCGGCAGCAGAAGGACGCGGTTTGGGCGAAGTGGCTGGTCGCGAAATTGTCGCAGCCAAACTGAAATTCCGTGCTCTCAGCGTATTGGCTGCGGCCTATGAAGCGGGCGCGCCGGTAACCGTCCACGTGGCTTTGGGTACCGACATCATCCATATGCATCCCAAGGCTGACGGTGGTGCCATCGGACAAGCCACCCTTACGGATTTCCATCGCCTGACCGAGGTGGTCGCCACGCTTTCGCGCGGCGTGGTGCTCAACCTGGGTTCAGCGGTGATTCTGCCCGAGGTGTTTGTCAAAGCGCTCAATCTGGCCCGTAATCTGGGCCGGCGAGTGGAGCGCCTGACCAGCGCCGACCTGGACTTCATTCGTCAGTATCGGCCCCGGGTCAACGTCCTGCAGCGTCCCACCGCCGGTGACGGGCGCGCGATCGCGCTTACCGGCCATCACGAGATTATGTTTCCTCTATTGGCCGCAGCCGTGGCGACGGAACTGGGCCGATGAGATGCGGCACAAACGCCCTTGCGCGTGCTTTTAAGGTCGCTCATTGTAGAGCAATGGTCGCCGCAGCGCGGTGTATAGCGCTATGAGCAGCGGGATTGCCCTGCCCGCGGTCCAGCCGCTGCGTCTGCTGGTCGTGGGCGAAAGCGTGCTGGATCGCTACCTGTGGGGCAGCGTCGAACGGATCTCGCCCGAAGCCCCCATTCCCGTCCTGCGCGTGGAGCGGCGCGAGGAGCGGCCTGGTAACGCCGCCTTTGTGTGCGCCAACTTGGTTTCGTTGGGCGCCAAGCCCGCGCTGCTCAGTCTGACCGGTGAAGATCTTAATGGCAGTCTGATTGTCGAAACCCTCCAGGACTTAGGCGTTGACACCCGCTCGGTGCTGCAGGATCGGCGCCGACCCACCATCGTTAAGGAGCGAATGCTGGGGTGGGTAATGTCGGCTCAGCGCGCCACGCAGCAACTACTTCGAGTGGACAGCGAAGACGTTCGTCCCATTGAACCGGCGATTGAGGCGCGCCTGTTGGAACTACTCCAGGCCGAGATCGCCGCCATGGACGGCGCGCTGGTGTCGGATCTCAACAAGGGACTGCTGACCCCCGCGCTGCTGCGCGCTCTGATTGACGGCGGCCGGCGTGCGGGCAAGCCGGTGATCGTTGATCCTCGGCTGAGTGACGACCTTTCCATCTATCGTGGGGCCACTGCGCTTACTCCCAATCGCTTCGAGGCGCAGCGTGCTACCGGACTGGACTTATCCAGACCTGCGGCATGGCCGCAAGCAGCGGCACGCTTGATCGAGCAGTTGGAGCTGGACTGCTGCCTTATCACCTTGGATCGCGATGGCATGTATATCGGCACGCGCACCGGTGAAGGTGGCCATATCACCACTCAGCCGCGCGAGGTCTACGACGTGGTGGGGGCGGGCGACGTGGTGCTGACGGTGTTTGGCCTGCTGATGGTCGGCGGTGGCGGCGCTCTTAACGCCGCCCGGATTGCCAACGTGGCGGCCGGGGTGCAGGTGTCGCGCCAAGGCGCGACAATCATATCGCGTGCGGATATCGAACGGGCCCTGCACTTCAACCACCAGACCTCGGTCCACAAGATCGTGGGCTTCGAGGAGCTGGCGCCGCGCCTGGAGCAGCATCGACGCTCTGGCCAGCGCATCTGCTTTACCAACGGCTGCTTTGATCTGCTTCACGCTGGGCACGTCGAATTGCTGGAATTCGCCCGCGCGCAGGGCGACCTGCTGGTCGTGGGGCTCAATGGCGACAGCAGTGTGGCGCAGCTCAAAGGACCCGGCCGGCCGGTTTATCCTGAACTGGATCGGGCGCGCCTGTTGGCGGCACTCGCCGCCGTTGACTACGTCATTTTGTTCGATCATCCGCGGGCCGAGGGCATCATTCGCCTGGTGCGCCCCGATGTGCTGGTCAAGGGGGAAGATTACCGCGGCCAAGTTCTCGACGGTGCTCAGTTTGTCGAAAGCTACGGCGGCCGCGTGGTGCTGGCGCCGCTGTTGGATGGCCGCGCCACCAGCAACACGGTGGCGCGACTGAGCCGCGCCACGGGCTGACCGTCAGACCGCAAGTTTTTAGCCTTCTTTTCCTCTGGCCGATGCGGCGCTAGTGCGCCGCGCGATTTTTTCTCAAATCGCTGATTTCTGACCTAACGTTCATGAGCCAACATGTTAAGGAGACCGCGCGCGCCCAACCCGCGCATCTGAGCGCTGCCCCTGCGCCGAGCTTGGCGACCCCGCTAAACGAAGTAACGCTTGACCTACGCCCCCATCTGATCTACCTCGCGCGCCATTGGCGCGCGCTAAGCCTGACGGCAGGGTTGGCGATGCTGGTGAGTTGGTTTGTCACTTCCTTCGCGATTGCCCGGCAGTATCGGGCCACCGCGGTGCTGCGGCCGCTGGATCGCGCGGCGCTGGGCAGCCAGGCCTCGGCGCAATTGACCGCCCTGATGGGTTTGGAGGGTCGTGGCAGTTCGGACAATTCCGCCGACGCCGAAGAATACATCGCCATCTTGCAAAGCTATGAGTTCACCAGCGCATTGATCCATAAACATCATCTGACCGGCCATCTGCTCGCCGGTGGGAATGGGGCAAAAAATGGCCGACCGTCGAGCTTGAGCTGGCATGACCAGTACCGGCTATACAAGCTGATGAGCCGGCGGTTAAGCTGCGACTATTCACTCAAGACCCGCAACCTGACCATCACTTACGACGACCTCAGCGTGGCCGACGCCGAGCGCATCCTAGGCTATTACATCGACGATTTGCGGATGAAGTTGAGCCGCGAGCAGGCCGACGAGGCACGTACCGCGGTCACGGTGTTGCAGGGCGATGCCACCGGCGCGGTGGACCCCTTATTGCTCAATCAGATTGAGGAGTTGATAGCGGCCCAGATCCAGCGCCAGGAGTTGGCTCAGGCCGAAGCTAATTTCGCCTTCCGGGTGCTGGAGGCTCCAGTCGCGCCGGATTCCCCTGTTCGTCCACGTCGCGGTGTCGATACGGTGGCGGCTGGACTGCTTGCTCTGTTGACTGCCGCCGCCATTTTGCTAACGCGCGCTCTCCTGCGCCAAGAGCTTTCTCTAAGCGCCAACGGCCACTCATTGGCATGAAACCGCGGCGACAAATCGCCGCCTGCATCCGGCTACTATACCTGCTGGCCAATGGCGGGCTTTGGCTTTTGGCCCGATCGCTGTGGCCCCGTCGTCACCCCGCCTCCGTCAACACCATCTGTGTCTGTTACCCCGCCGGAGTGGGCGACTTCGTAGTAGGCTTGCCTGCCCTCGACGCTATCCGCAAGGCTTATCCCGGCGCCCGCCTGTGCCTGCTGACTTGGCCCGAGCGCACGCGTAAGGCCGAAAGCTGGCGGCTTTTGGAGGGGGCGGGTTGGATCGATGAATTCATGGTCTATCCGCCCGACGTTACCCAAAATGCCCGAACGCTGATTGGTATGATTGTGGCGCTGCGCCGGCGTCGGTTCGACTTGTGGTTTCATCTCCCGCGTCATCATTACACCTTGCGTCAAGTATTGTTGGCGATCGCGCTGGCGCGGCTGGCGCGGCCGCGGTGGGCTGGTGGCTTTGGGCTGGCGAAAATTCGCTGGGCAATGGCCGCGCAATCGGAGTTCTTGAATTTTCCCAATCAGTCCCAGCGCCTGCTCGCGGTGCTGGCCCACGCTGGGGTCGGAATTGGCACGCCTCGCTTTCCCCTGCCGGTGCGTTCGCAACATCACCGCGCCGTTTGTGGTTGGCTGGAGCAAGCGGGTTTGGAGGGTCTGCCGCTGGTGGCGCTCGCACCCGGCGCCTTGGTCGCGCTCAAACGCTGGCCGGCGGCGCGCTTTGCGGCGGTGGGACGCGAATTGTCCAAGGTCGGCTACGGAGTGGTCGTGCTGGGGAGTGCGGAAGAAGCCGAGTTGGGGCGGGCGGTAGCGGAGGCTATCGGTGCGGGCGCGCTCAACCTTGCCGGGCGGTGCTCGTTGCTGGAAAGTGCAGCCGCGCTCAAGCATATGAGCTTGCTGATTTGCAACGACTCCGGCCTGCAGCATCTGGCCGCAGCAGTGGGCACGCCTTGCGTGGCCGTGTTCCATTTCGCCGATCTGCACGGTACCTGGCATCCGTGGGGTTCGGCGCATACCGTGCTCAAACGCTGGGTGGAGTGCCATTCCTGCAATCGCACCAGCTGTGCCCATCAGCGCTGCCTGACCGAGATTGGCGTTGCAGAAGTAATTGGCGCGGCGCTACGCAAGCTGCGCTCGCCGGCGCCCGATGCGTCAGGTGGCGGCCCGCCATGGCGGGGAAAATTTGCCCATGTCCCCGACTTGCGCGCGATCAGCGCCCGCCGCTCGGTGCTCGACCCATGAATGCATTGCTCGCCGTGCTTGATGATCGCGTTCCGACCCTGGCCCTGAAGCTGCGCCTGCTCAAGTATCGACTGGGTCGCGCGGCCGAGATGGCGGTGATGCGAAAGTATGTGCGTAAGGGCGATACGGTGATCGATATCGGGGCTCGTCGTGGCCTCTTCACCGGCTATCTGGCCGCTTTGGTGGGTCGTACCGGCTGCGTACATGCCTTCGAGCCCTTGCCGCAAAATCTGGCCGCGCTGCGCGCCAATTTTGCGCGCGATTCACGCGTGGTGCTGCATTCCGTGGCCTTGTCCTCGCGCGAGGGCTGGGCGACCATGCGCGTTCCCGCGCAGTCCAACGGCCGGCTGCGCGATGCGTTGGGCTCGCTGGAGGATATCCATCGCCACAGTCTTAGCGCCGCCCTCGAAGTCCGCTGCCAGCGACTGGACAGTTTGCTGAACGGCCTGGGGCGCCCGACTTTCATCAAGTGCGATGTTGAAGGGCACGAGCTGGAAGTTATGCGCGGCGCGCGCCTGCTGATGGCGCAAGCGCGGCCGGTGTTGCTGGTTGAAATCGAGCAGCGCCACGCGCGCGAACCCATTGCAACGCGCTTCGCCTTTCTCGCCCGCAGCGGGTACCGCGGTTTTCTGCTGGGCGCGGGCGGTGCATTGCGCGCGCTGGAGCTGTTCGATCCCGCGCTCGAACAGCGTGTGCTCGGCCGCGGCTATGCCAACATGTTCGTGTTTCTGCCCCAGCCGGGTCGAGACGAAGGCGAGGCAGCTTGCGGCGAGGGTTGAGTGGACGGCGGCAGGCGCGCAGTTTCGATCAGGTCGTGCCATTGCGCAAGCAGCCGCTCGCAGTTGTACATTTCGCGCACCATGGCGCAGCCGCGCGCGGCGATCGCCGCGGTGCGCTTGGGATGGGCCAGCGCGCGCAGCGTGGCGCTGGCGAAAGACGCGCTGTCACCGGCCAGAAAGGCTTCGTGATCGGGCCGCGGCTCCAGTCCTTCGAAGCCAATTTCGTTGGACACCACCGCCTTGCCCCATGCCATCGCTTCAACCACTTTGGTCTTGATTCCGCTGCCCGAGACGAAGGGAGCGATCAAAAGCGGGATCGCGCGCAGATGCTGTTTCAAATCGGCGACAAAACCCTCGAAGCGGAGGTTGGGATTGCGCGCGTGCGCATGCGCCAGTTCGGGGGGTAGGCCGTTGCCCACGACATGCAGCACAAAATCAGGATGGTGCCGCGCGATTTCGGGCAGGATCTCGTCGAGCAGCAGGCGCAACGCCGCAAGATTGGGCGGATAGCGATGAATCCCCACGAAGTAAGCGCTGTGTGCGGCGAAATCGGGTGGGGCCACGGGTTGTTCCAAATCCAGTTCGGCCAGCATCTGTCGGATCGCCCGGATGTTGCTGGCGCCGGTGCGCCGGCGCAACGCCTCGGCTTCCTGAGGCGAGCACAGGGTGACCGCGCGAAACTGCGAGGGCGCGATGGCTTCGCGCCGCGCTAGTGCGCGTGCCTCATGGCTCAGGATTGGGCGCGCGAGCCAGTTGGCGACAGCGCTCCACGGCGCCCAATGCGATTCCAGCGCCTTGCCGTAAAAATTGGCGCTGGTCCGGGATTCTAAAAATCGACGATAGCGCTCCGAGAGGAGGTCGTGAAGATCCAGAATCTGCGCGCCGCGCCCACGCCAACGTGCGGGCAAAAAGGCAAGCGCGCGAAAGGTATCAAGCATGATCACGTCGGGCATCAGCCAGTCCAGCAGTTGGCCGACCCGCTCTCTCGCCACGCGATTGCCATGAAAGCATTCCTGCATCGGTTGTCCCGCGAGCCGCGCGCGTGCGCAATTAACGACCATGCGCAAAAGCGTGGCGGGCGGAACCAGGGTCAGACTGGCGAAGGGCACCGGCGCGCAAGCGGGCGCGGCCTTGGTCGTATTCAGCGAGACCAGATGTACCTGATAGAAGCGGCACAGCCAGGTCGCGCGGGTCATCAGGGCGCAGACCGTGGGGATCCCGGGCTCGAACAGATCGCGCGAGGCGATCAGGACCAGGCGGGGGCGGTGCCTTTCGCGCGCCGTGATGCTGGGGCTTTGAGCTGCCATTGCTCAAGAAGGTTCGATGGATTGGTCGATTAAGCGACCTCTTGACCGCCAAGGCAAGTAGCCGAATTGTCAAAGCTGATAATTCCGACGGGCAATCTGTTACGCCGCCGGCTGAGTCCGTTCGGTTTGCGGATGTTGGCCCGTTGCTGCGGGCGACGGCCACTGGCGCTGCTTGACGTTGGCTGTGGGACCCAGTCATGTGGGTTGACCCGGCGCTGGCTTAATGTTGCCGAATATCACGGCTTGGATCGCCAACCGAATTGTGCGAGCGCCGCGATGGATCGGTTTTTCGCTACTGACCTGGATCGATCCGATTTGGCGGAAATTCCCGCGGTCTATTACGACGCCGTCGTCATGAGCCATGTTGTCGAGCATCTGCACGACGGTCTGGCCGTGATTGAACGGCTGATGGACAAACTCAAGCCCGAGGGCTGGTTTTACTTGGAGACCCCCTCCTATCGCAGCTACAATCTTCCGTCTGCCCATGGCGTGCTGAACTTTTACGACGATCCCACCCATGTGCGGGTCTACGATATCCGCGCGATTATCGATCGGCTGGCCGCCGGGGGATACCGCATCGAACGCTGGGGGCGTCGCCGTGATTGGCGGCGAGTTATGCTGATGGCGCCGCCGGTGATTCTCTTCAATCTTGGCTACTACCCGCTGCACCGCCAGCTCTATGGGCGCGGATTATGGGATCTTTTAGGGATGGCGAATTTCGTTTTGGCCCAGCGCCGCTAAGGAAATTCACACGGGCGTATTATGGGTGTTTTACAAGGCTATATGCTGATGGCGAACGCTGGGCTTGTAGCCCCATTCGCCTAGCTTGTGCGCCAGTTCGGCCACCAGCGCCGGCGAGCGATGGCGCCCGCCGGTACAACCTACTCCGATTGCCAGGTAGCTGCGCCCTTCGCGCTCGTAGAGCGGTAGGAGGTTGCGCAACAACCCCTCGAATTGGGTGAGAAAAGTCTGGGCGGCAGGCTGTGCCAGCACGAAGGCGCTCACCCGCTCGTTCAGTCCATTGAGCGCACGCAGATCGTCACGGAAATAGGGATTGGGGATAAAACGAACATCCTGCACGATGTCCAGACCGATGGGCATGCCATACTTGAAGCCAAAGGAGACCAGCTCAGTCGCCATCCGCGACCCCGGCGGTGCATCCACGGCCAGACCCGCGATCAGCTCACGCAGCTCGTGCACGCTAATCGTGCTGGTGTCGATCACTCGGGTGGCCCGCTCGCGTAACTCGGCCAAGGCGGTCCGCTCGCGCCGGATGCCCTGGGCCGGATTGACTTCTCCCGCCGCCAAGGGATGAGGGCGGCGCGATTCTGAATAGCGACGCAGCAAAACTTCGTCGGCGGCGTCCAGAAACAGCACCTCCAGGCGATAGCCGCGCTGTTCCTGCTCGGCGAAGACCCGCGGCCATTGCGGGAAAAACAATCGCTCCCGAGCGTCAATCCCCAGCGCTACCCCCTTGAGATGGGGCAGACCGGATTGCAAGGCCAGCTCCAACGCATAGGGCATCAGCACCACGGGTAGATTATCGATGCAGTAAAACCCCAGATCCTCCAGCATCCGCAGCGCGGTAAAGCGGCCCGAGCCGGCGACCCCGGTTACGATCAGGACCCTGGGATATTTCTCCTGCGCCATGGCTTACGCAAAGCCGCTACGGTCACTCGGGCGCGAAGGGCAGCGGTGAGATGCCGCAGTTCACCTGGTCAAGCTCCGCGGGAGGGACATTGCAGTGGTAGAGTGCGGGTGACTGGCGCGGTGGCCGGGCCTCCGATCTAGTGCGATCCTTAACGCAACCTAGTACTTGCTGTCCTCCTCGCAGATGAGGTCGAACAATTCCTCGCGCTTCCCGGCTTCCATCAGACGGCTGCGGAAACTCGGATCGCGCAGTAGGCGCGACACCCGTGCCAGAGCCTTCAGATGCAAGCTGGCAGAGTCCTCGGGCGCGACTAACAGAAAAAACAGGTGCGAGGGTTGCCCATCCAGCGAATTGAAATCAACGCCCTGGCGGCTGCGGCCAAACACCCCGAGGATTTGGTTCAGTCCCTTAAGCTTGCCGTGAGGGATAGCAATGCCATCGCCAATGGCGGTTGAGCCCAGATTTTCGCGCTCGCTCAAAACCGCTGTTACCTGCGCTGGAGTTACTTCTTTATGGGCGGTGCATAGGCAGGCGGACAATTCGGCCAGGACTTCGTTTTTGGTGGTGCCGCGCAGTTCGGGAACGATCATTTCAGCAGAAAGAATTTCAGTTATCTTCATCGCTTGAGTTGCCGTTCAGACCTGCGTCGACCGCGGCCGCGACGCTCGGCGTCGCTGCGCTCGCAGCCCAAGGCCCTTCGGTTCTTCATACATTGGCTTAGGGTGCGGCCATGAGGCAAGGGGCGCCCTGGTCCCGATCGCTCGGCGTCCTGGTGGTTGTGCCGCTACCTCGCGCGGTTTCCTCTAATCGACTTGCTTGCGCCGTGCCGACGGCAAAATGCCCAGGGCTTGACGATATTTGGCCACCGTGCGGCGGGCGATATTGATCTCCGACTGGCGCAAACTTTCCGCAATGGCCTGGTCCGAGAGCGGGTCGCGCCGGTTTTCCAGGCTCACCATCTGCCGAATCTTGTCTTTGACCGTCTCCGCGCTGACGTCCTCGCCGCTGGCCCCCTTGACCCCCGAGGTGAAAAAAAACTTCAGCTCGAAAGTTCCCTGGGGCGTGTGCGCGTATTTGTTGGCGGTGGCCCGGCTGATGGTGGACTCATGCATCCCGATGTCGTCGGCGACGTCCTTGAGCACCAGATGGCGCAGATGGCTGATGCCGTGATCGAAAAAATCGCGCTGAAATTTCACGATCGAGCAGGCGACCTTGTAGATCGTCTGCTGGCGCTGATAAATCGACTTGACCAGCCACTGTGCCGAACGTAGCCGCTCCTGCAAATAGCCCTTGGTCTCGGCGCTGGCCTCGCCATCCTGCAGCACCCGCCGGTAGTAACTCGACAGGCGCAGCCGTGGCACCGCCTCCTCATTGAGCGAGACCGCGTATTCGTCATCGATCTTGTGGATGATTACGTCGGGGACGATATAGACCGCTTCCTGGCCACCATAATCGCGCCCCGGCTTGGGCTCCAGCAGCGAAATCACCTTGGCAGCCTGGGATACCAGGGTCACTGGCACATTGAGCGCCTTAGCGATTTCGGCATACCGATGGCGCTCGAGCAGATCCAGATGCGAGCGCACCAGGCGGGCGGCGAGCGAGTCCTCCATCCCCAGGTTGGCCAGTTGCAAATTAAGGCATTCGCTCAAGTCGCGAGCCGCCACTCCCGGCGGGTCTAGCCGCTGAACCCGCTTGAGCACTGCTTCGATCCGAGCTGGCTCGCATTCCAGTAAACTGGCCAATTCACTCAGCGGCGTTTCCAGATAACCGTCCTCATTGAGGTTATACACGATGGCGGCGGCGATCTGCTTTTCCTGGGGGCTGAAGGAGGCCAACCGCAATTGCCAAATCAAGTGGTCTTCCAACGAGGTTTTGCGGGTCAGCGTGTTCTCCACCGTTGGCCGCCGTTCCTCGTCTTCGCCACCCCCTAGCGAACCTTCCTGCCAGTTATTGGAATAGTTCTCGGCATACTCCTTCCAGTCCAGCTTCTCCAGCGCCCCAAGCTCGCGCAACTCCACCGCCGCGTCGTGTGAGGGCGCCTCCGTCGGCGTCTCAGGCGCGGGCAAATTCGACTCCTCCGCCTCGGAGGGAAGCTCATTCAGTGGTTCGCCGTCGCCGTGGACCGCAGCCTCGCCGCTCTCCACCGGGCTCTCGCTGCTGCCGGGTTCGGCCAGCTCCAGCATTGGGTTCTGTTCCAGCTCACGTTGGACCACCAGCTCCAGCTCCGGCACCGCCAACTGCAGGATCTTGATAGCCTGCTGGAGTTGCGGCGTCATCACCAGCTGCTGACGCAGGCGTAAATCTTGTCCGAGCTTTACCTCAAGGGCCATCTGGGTAAATCAATCGCTTCAGTTCAGGGGGTACTGACTTGTTGCTGGTCGGCCGCGCGCGGAAAAATCACCGCGTTGGCTCCTTCGACCACGCTTTTCTGGCTATCAAGATATACGATAATTCGGTTGCCAGCCACTTGGTTGGGACCGTCGTGCAAAACCGGTTGTCCGGTCATTTCCAAGGTGTGATGGATCTCGTCCAGCACGGCTCGCTCACCGGTGGCCCAGCGTCCGCCTTGACGCACACGTACGTCGCCTTCGGCCACGATGCGGTCGATGCCGGTAAATTTGTCGGCATAGAACACGCGCAAGGTCTGGCTGGTCAAGGTCGCGCCGCTTTGGGTGGCCTGAACCTTTCCGCTGAAGAGCACCGAGCGGGCCTTATAATCGACGCTCAGGGTGTCAGCCTTGATCCTGACGGGGCCGTTACCGGCGGTAAAGCGAAAAGGGCTGAACGGCGCGGTTGCCGCCTGCTGGGTGGCCACCATCGACGCCGCATCGGCCCCGCGGGCCGGCTTGGAGACAGCACCCACGGCACTTTTCGCAACCGCGTTCGTCTTGGCCGAGGCCGGCGAGCCCTGGGCGGCCGGAATGATCGCGGGCGTCCACAACACGCCTGCGATTACGCAGGCGAGCAGCCAGCTCCTTCCACGTATGCTTGCAATCCCCCGAGGGGCTTTCGTCTGTGGGCTACGAGGGCTGCGCTGCGCCATTTTGTTTGATCGTGACCTGGGTATCGGTCTGCGCCTTCAAGGTAAACGTCTGTGCGCGGGGATGCGCGTCCAGACCCACTCCGCGAACACTGAATTGGGGACCGTCGATGGTAACCGGCCCGGCGGCTTGCAGATCGTCGCGATCGGGAAAGAAAGTGGCCTTGTCGGTAGTAATCACCATCCCTTTGTAATTGAGCACCAGTCCGCCGGAGAAGTCGGCTTGCAGCACGTGATTGCCTTGCAGCTTGAGCAATACGCGTTGGGCATGTGCCGACATGTCCTTGCCATCATCTAATTTCATGCTTAGCTCGGCCCCGCTGAGGCGGGCTGAGGCGCGGTCATTGCTATAGGCCGCTTCTTTGGCCTGCAACTGCCACAGCTCGTGATCGCCTTTCATCTGCGTCCAGTGGAAATTGTGGGCGTCCAACAGAGTTCCGGGTACCAATTTAACCGCGCGCGCCAACAATCGTTGTTGGCGGTCGCGCTTGCCCACTACCCACACCGCGCTGATGACTATCACCAGCAGTGCGCCGATTCCGATCCCAGCCAAGGCCTTGGCAATGGAGCGCGGGCTCATTGGTAACAAAGCTATCAGGCCGCTCAAGCCCCGGTAAACTGGGCCCGCGCGGCTGACTCAGGGCAAGCAGTGCGCGCGGACTACCCGGTCCAACTCGCGCAGTTGCGCCAGCAGGCCCGGCAACTCGGCCAAGGCGAGCGAATTGGGCCCGTCGCTGAGCGCGCGCTCGGGCTCCTCGTGCACTTCCATGAATACCCCGTCCACCCCGGCCGCCACCGCAGCTCGCGCCAGCGGCGCGATAAACTGGCGTTGGCCTTCGGAGCGGTCTCCGCCCGCGCCGGGCAACTGCACCGAATGAGTGGCGTCGAACACCACCGGGTAACCCAGCTCCCTCATCACCACCAGGGAGCGGAAATCACTGACCAAATTGTTGTAACCGAAGCTGGCCCCGCGCTCGGTCAGGATGATGCGCCGATTGCCGGTGGCTTCGACCTTGGCCACCGCCGCTCGCATGTCCCAGGGCGCAGAGAATTGTCCTTTCTTGAGGTTGACCGCGCAACCGCTGCGCCCAACCGCCTGCACCAGGTCGGTCTGACGTGACAGCAGCGCCGGAACCTGCAGGATATCGGCCACCGCCGCCGCCGCTTGCACTTGCCAGGGCTCATGCACGTCGGTCAGCACCGGTAGTCCGGTCTCACGCTTGACCGCGGCCAGGATTCGCAGCCCCTCCTCCAGGCCCGGTCCCCGAAAGGAGCCGTGGCTGGTGCGATTGGCCTTGTCGAAAGAAGACTTGAAGACCAGCTCCAAATCGGCCTGACGGGCAATTTCTTTAAGCTTGTGGGCGTGACGCAGGCAGGCTTGAGCGCTCTCGATCACGCAGGGACCGGCGATGATCGCCAAGCGCTCACCGCCGAACAGCACACTTCCGGCCTTTACCGGGGTGATACTCACGATGCCGCCACCGGCCGCAACTGGCGCACCTTGGGAGGTTCGGACTTCTGTGCGCGTCGCTCAATCGCGGCTCGCACCAGGCCGCGGAACAAGGGATGGCAATCCAGCGGGCGCGAGCGCAACTCGGGATGGAACTGGCAGCCCAAAAACCAGGGATGTCCGGTAAGCTCCATAATCTCGACCAAGCTGCCGTCGGGCGCGGTTCCGGTGGCGGCCAAGCCGGCCTTCTCCAAGGCCTCGCGGTAGCGATTGTTGACCTCGTAACGATGGCGATGGCGTTCGGAGATCTGGCTGCGGCGGTAGAGGCGGGCCGCCAGCGAGTTGGCCCGCAGGGCGCAGGGATAGCTTCCCAACCGCATCGAGCCGCCCTTTTGGGTCAAGTTCTGCTGCGCCTCCATCAAATCGATCACCGGCTCGGGAGCGTTGGGGTCAAACTCGCGTGAGTTAGCGCGGCGCAGCCCCAGCACGTTGCGCGCGAACTCGATCACCATCACCTGCAGGCCCAGGCAGATGCCCAAAATCGGAAGTGCGTTTTCGCGCGCGCAGCGCACCGCGGCGATTTTGCCTTCGATCCCACGCTCGCCGAAACCGCCGGGAATGATCAGCCCGTCGGCATTGCGCAAAAGCGCGACCGGATCGCCCTGCTCCAATTCCTCGGCATCGATGTAGTCTATCTTGACCCGTGCGTCGTTGCTAATCCCGCCATGGGCGATCGCCTCGTGCAGGCTCTTGTAGGAATCGACCAAGTTGACGTATTTACCCACCACCGCGATATTGACTGCCAGCTTGGGATTTTGCGCCACCTTGACGATCCGCCGCCAGCGCCCCAGATTGGGTGCTCCGGTCCAGATATTGAGCTTGTCTACGACGCGCTGATCCAGTCCCTCCTCGCGGAAGGCCAGCGGCACTTCATAGATGGTTTCCACGTCGCGCGCCGCGATCACGCACTCGTCCTCGACGTTGCAAAAGTGCGCGATCTTGGCCTTGACCTTCTTCTCCAGCGCGCGGTCGCTGCGACAGAGCAGGATGTCGGGTTGAATTCCCATTCCAGTCAGCTCCTTGACGCTGTGCTGGGTGGGTTTGGTTTTGAGTTCGCCTGCGGCGGGAATAAAGGGGACCAGGGTCAGATGGATGTACAGCGCATTTTCACGACCGCGATCCCAGCGAAACTGCCGAATCGCTTCCAGGAAGGGCAAACTCTCGATATCGCCCACCGTGCCGCCTATCTCGACGATCAGGATATCGACGCCGACCGCGGCCTCGTCGATCCGTCGCTTGATCTCGTCGGTGATGTGAGGAATGACCTGAACCGTGGCGCCCAGGTAATCGCCCCGGCGTTCCTTTTGGATCACGGTGTCGTAAATCTGACCGGTGGTGCAGTTGTTGCGCCGGCTCATTCCGGTCTGCACGAAGCGCTCGTAGTGGCCCAAGTCCAGGTCGGTCTCGGCGCCGTCATCGGTAACATAGACCTCGCCGTGCTGAAGCGGGCTCATGGTGCCTGGATCGACGTTGATGTAAGGGTCCATCTTGAGGAAGCTTACCTTCAATCCGCGCGCTTCCAACAGCGCTCCCAACGAGGCCGCCGCCAGCCCTTTGCCCAGGGAGGAGACCACTCCACCGGTGACAAAGATAAATTTGGTCGTGCTGCGCTTTTCCGCCATCCTAAGCTCCGTTTCTACCCTCGCTGGGGCGGGCCGCTTCTTGGGCGCGCGCTAGATCTTCGGGGGTATCGATTTCCAACGAGGGGTGCGCCGCGGGCGCGACCCGAATCGCAAAGCCGTTTTCCAGCGCGCGCAGCTGTTCCAGCATCTCGATGCGTTCCAGAACTCCGGGGGGCAAGCTAGCAAACTTCAATAGAAAGCCGCGCCGGTAAGCATATACCCCCAGGTGCCGGCGGGCGTTGACAGGCAGGCTGCCCTCGCGAGGAAAGGGGATCCCGGCACGAGAAAAGTATAAGGCATTGCCACGGCTGTCGCACACCACCTTGACCACGTTGGGATTGCTCCACTCCGCCTGATTCAGCAACGGAGTAGCCAGCGTGGCCATCGCCAAGCGCGGCTCGGCCCGCATCGGCGCTACCAGCGCCGTGAGGTCGGCGGCCGCCACGAAAGGCAGATCGCCTTGGACGTTGAGATAGATAGCGGCGCGCAGCGAGCGCGCCACTTCGGCCACCCGGTCGGTGCCGCTGGGATGATCGGGCGAGGTCATGCGTACCTCGCCGCCGGCTTGGCGCACTACCGCCGCGATCTGGTCATGATCGGTGGCGACGACGACTCGATCGATGGCGGAGCAGGCGCACACGCTGCGCCAGACCCGCACCACCATCGGCACGCCGCCAATTTCGCGCAACGGCTTGGCCGGTAGGCGGCTGGAGCCGTAGCGGGCGGGAATCACCGCGATTACCGCCATCGTCTGCTCTCGGCGCCGGCCCTGCTTCGGCTTCAGGCGCGCGTGCGGTTGCGGCGCAGGCGCCGTTGGCGCGCTTTGACCTGCTGCGGACTGCTGCGTCGTTTGCGACCCAAGCGAGCGTTGCGCCGATTGCGCTGACGAGCGGCTATCTTCATTGTGCTCCTTCAACTGCGCCCCGAACCGCGGCCACCGCTTTTGGATAACCGTCCAGCGCCGGGTTGCGTCCCTCGGCGGCCCGCGCTTCGGTCGCCGGAATCATTTGGTCGTTGACCCCGACCGCCAGTGGCGAGAGAGCCGCCACCGTGGTCAGAACCCGCGCGCCCTCGCGCACCTGCACGACTCCCAGCGGGCTGCCGGTCAACAACGGACCGTTGATGACTGGAGGTATATCATAAGTGAGATGCAGATCCGACGCCGTGCGCTTTGGTACCAGCAAGCGCACCGACTGGCCTGCCACCGGCTTGATCCGCATTCCCGAGGCGACCTGCACCGTGACCGGTAACGGTTGCCCGCGCCGCAACATCGTGACCGCGGTCCAATTGTCAAAGCCCCACTGCAGCAGGCGCGCTGATTGACGAAAGCGTTCGGGATTGGAGGGCGCGCCCAAAACCACGCTGAGCAGGCGCAAATCGCCCCGTTTGGCGGTGGCGGTCAGACCGAAGCCGGCATGAAAGGTGAAGCCAGTCTTGAGGCCATCGCAGCCTTCGAAATGGCCGATCAAATGATTGGTGTTGTGGAGCATTATTTCGCCGTGATCGAAGGGGCAACTTTCCAGGCTGGACCAGCGCAGCAAATCGGTACGATGGATCAGCGCACGCGCCACGATCGCCAGATCGCGCGCGTCGGTTACATCGACATCGTGGCCGGGAGTGGGCGGCAAGCCATTGACGGTGTTGTAATGGGTGGAGGTCAGCCCCAGCCGACGCGCTTCTTGATTCATCAGGCGTACGCAGCCGGGTACCGAACCGCCGATCTTTTCCCCGACCGCGACCGCGGCATTGTTGGCCGAGCGAATCAGCGCTGCTTTCATCAACTCGCCCAGTGGGTAGACCTGGCCTGCCCGCAACGCAATCCCGGTGCCGCCGGTGGCAGCGGCCAGAGGGGAAATCACCACCGGATCGTTGAGGGAAAAGCGGCCGGCTTGAATCTGCTGCTCGGCTACCAGCAGCATCATCATCTTCGCCATCGAGGCTGGCGGCCAGGGCATGTCGGCGTTATAGGCGTACAGCACCTGGCCGGTATCAGCATCCTCCACCAGCGCCGCCTTGAAGGGCGCCACGCTAGCTGCCGCATGGTGATGATGATGGTGATGTTTATGCGTCTGGCTTATCGCGGCCGGTGCGCCCACCGCCCCCGCCAGGATGAGCACGGCACTGCTGCCCAGGCTTGTCAACCAAACCGATACCCTCCGCCACACGGCCCCATCTCCTGCTTGCGGTTTGCTCGCCGAACGGCGCCCGTTCAGCGAGGATGTGAAAAGCTCGTCTTAACCTTCTTAATCTGGTCGTGTTGAGCCTGCTCCAGGATCGCCAAGTTGTCGCGTGCCGGTTGGTACGCCGGCCACAACCGTACCAGATCGCTCCATTCTCGGCGGGCGCGCTCATAATGCCCCTGCTCGGCGTAGATCACGCCCAGGGTATTGAGAGCGTCCAGCTGCGCGGGATCGAGCTGGAGTGAGAGCAACACCTCCTGCTGCGCTTGCCCGAGCATCCCGCGCCGTTCATAAGCTAGTGCCAAGTTGAAATGAGTTTCGGGCCTATCCGGTCCCAGCAAGGTCGCTAACTGCAGCACGTCGGTGGCTGCGCGCAAGCTGTGATTTTCCAAGTAAAGCAACCCCAGGTTCAGAAACAGCGCCCAGTCACTGAGCCCCAGGTCGATTGCATCCCGATATTGGGTCAGTTCAGCCTCGTGGTCGCCCAGCATGCCATAGGCAAAGCCCAGATGGTAATGGGCCAAAGCGTTGTCGGGATGCTCGCGGATAACCTCACGGTGGCGCCGGATCGCCTCGGGGTAATCCTCCATGCCAAGAAAATAATCAGCCAGCGGATTGCAAACTTCGCTATCCGCGTTAGCCATTGGAAGCTCCGCGATGGCCGCCTGCAGGGGACGCGCCGCCGGCAGCCCCGCCAAAAACGCGCATATCAAGCCCCACGCGAAGAGACGTTTACCCACTGTAGCCGGAGCTCAACTACCCTCGTGCGCTCGTGGGCTTAGTGTAGCAGGACTGTCCGGCGATTAGAATGCCACGATCACCTAACCGGCAGCTATTTCTTTCAATCGGGTGAAAATTTCGCCAGCCCTAATGACAACTTTAGGTTTGCCGACACACTTGCTCAAGGCCTGCGGCGGCCCGATCCAGGCCGCCGCGCTGCCTGCTCATGCCGGCAGGCTGCGGAAAGCCTCTCCGCAGCCTGCTCCCCTTCTTTTGATCCCCACCTGGTCAGGAGGAGACAATTAAGGAAAGAAGCCCTTTATGCAGCGTGCTGCGTTTCAGCACCGCCTTGGTGGCCTTCGGAACAGCCGTTTGAGCACAGACTACTAGGAGGCTTTGCTGGCCGAACCGCTCCCGGTCTTAGAGGACTTGCGATGCTTGCGCTTGACCACGTGATGGTGTTTGGTTTTTTTGGTCTTGGCCTTGGTCGTGGTCGGCGCCGACATCGTGCCACTGCCCGCCGTGCTGCCCTCTTGCGCCAACATCGGTGTCGCCAAGGCCGTCAAGAATGCACATGCCGCCGCGATTGCTAGAAGCCGTTTCATAATCTTTGTCCCTTTTCCTCCGCCGTCGACGAAATGCCGATGGTCAGGGCAACACTATAGCCATTTGAAGATGATTGGCAAACCCGAGCTATTAATCAGCTAAAGGAAAATCCGCGCGCTTAGCCGCCCGCCCCTCGCCGGGGAGCGCTCAAATCACTGCTCTGGTGGACGGGTATTACGCAATTGCCGATAGAGCCGGAACAATTCTCCGAAGGCGCGCGCGATGACCTTCAGGCTGGCCCCCGATTGTTCGCCCGCCAGCCGCGGCAGATGATCGACCTCAACTTCCACGATCCGAGCACGCCGCGCTCCCACCTTAACCATTAATTCGGTAGAGATCATCGCCCCTTGCGAGCGCAAATCCAGTGACTCGATAAACTCCCGCCGAAACAACTTGAAACCGCAATCGATGTCGTGCAGGCGCAGACCAAACAACAAACCCACCAGCATCGTCCAGGCCTTGCCGTTGACTTGACGCATCAAAGGGTCAGCACGCCGGATGCGCCGCCCCACGACCACATCGGCTCCCGGTGTTTGAGCTACCAAGCGCGCGATCTGGGCGGCATCGAATTGACCATCGCCGTCGCACAACAGCACCCACGCCATCCGCGCCGCGCTCAAGCCCGAGGTCACCGCCCCGCCATAGCCGCGGTTGACGCTATGATGAACCACACGCAAGTGGGAGTCGGCCGTGGCCAACTGATCGGCGATCTGGCCAGTCTGGTCGCGACTGCCGTCGTCGACCACGATAATTTCGTAGCGGTCCGCTACTTTGGGTAGCTCGGCCCGGAAATTATCCACCACTCGGCGCAGATTAAGTGCTTCATTATGACAGGGCAGGAAGACGCTGAGCGAGGGCAACCGGACCGCTGTCCATTCCGCCATGGGCGGCGCCCCACTCATAGCTTGATCTCCATCGAAAAGGAGCTTACCTCAACGTGATCCGAGGCCGCCTTTAGGCAGGCGTGCCCAGCTTTCCTTGAGGACATCCCCACAAACCTACGCCAATAATCGATCGCCCTGCCATGGAGATCGTGTCGGAGCCTATGCGGGATTAGTCACCCACGGACCGGTAGCCGCCGCGAAAAAATAACAACGGGCGCCCTTCGCGCGTTTCGGCCTGCTCGATCTGGCCTATATAAATTGTGTGATCGCCACCGTCACAGGCGCCGTAAAGCTTGCACTCCAGATAGGCCAGCGCGCCGTGAATAATCGGGCAGCCGTTGGCCCCGCGCTGATAAGCCACCCCTTCGAACTTATTGGTCCCGCTGGTGGCAAAGCGCCGCGAAAGGTCTTCCTGATCCTCGGCCAGGATGTTAACAGTGAATACGCGGCTGCTCTCGAAGCAGGGGTAGCTTTCCGTTCGCTTGTCCACGCAGGCCAGTAATAAGGGCGGATCGAGCGATACCGAGGTTAGAGAATTGGCGGTCATGCCATGCAGTACGCCTTCCGATGAGAAGGTGGTGATGACCGCCACGCCGGTGGCAAAATGCCCCATCACGCGGCGTAATTCGTTCCTTTCGATCGGCATCGGCTTAGGCTATTAAGCGGCCCGATGCTACCAACGCCACCGCTCAGGGTCAATTACAACGGCTATCGAGGCCATCCCGGCTGCAAATAAAGCCACGGCTACCTCCCGCCAATTTAATCTTACTCCTTGATAAAGCCGGCGGTGAGCCCGAGCGAAGATCGGTGGGAAAAACGCGTGGAGCTAACTCGGTGGCAAGGAATTGCTCCTAACTTACCGTCGGCCGCAGACTTGACCAAACTTGGGCCAAAGCCTCACAATGACCAAGGAATTCGATGGACAGGCAGCGTGGATTGCGGTGGTTGACGGGTGCGGCCGCAACCGTGGTCATTGGCATCGCCCTTCCGGTGCAGGCTCAGCTCCATCCGCCGACTGACTTGGCCGCTCGGCAGTCGCGCGATGCGGTGGCTACGACGCTCTCGGCACAGCCAGCGGCGGTGACTACAAGCCCGCCGTTATCCCCCATCGATCACGTTCTAGTGCTGACCCCTGTTGCCGCGGGCTCGTCGCCAGCCAAACTCCCGCCAACGCTCTCGCCGATCGACCACCAGCTCATTATTCCAGTTGGCGCCGCCGCCTCATCCAAGCCATTGACCGTGGCAAGCGCCAGTTTGCCTAGTGCGCCTCAAGAGGCCACCCCGGGTGCCGCTCTGCTGGCCAGTCTGGGCCTGCTGCATACCCTAACCCCAGGCGTCGAAGCGCTCAGCCGCACCCGGGATGAAAGCTTTCGCGATCCGGTGATGTGGTCGGTAATGGCCTATAAATCGGCGCACGTGATGCGGGTGTATTACCGGGGCTACCTGTTCGCCAGCTATGCTGCCGTCTTCGGCCGTAACCGGGAACCTGGGGCTAAGCGCTGGGCGGGTGACCTGAAGACGCCTGAGGGTGTCTACCAATTGATTTCCAAATACCGCAGCAGCCGCTGGAAATGGTTTTTGCGGATCAACTATCCCAACGCTTTGGATCTCCAACGCTATCGCGCGGCACTACGCGCAGGCGAGGTGCCGGTGGTCGGCGGCCGACGCCGCCCGGTGGGTGACGATATCGGAATCCATGGTACCGATCGACCGCGTTTCAACAAACTGGGCTTGGATTGGACTTTGGGCTGCATCTCGATTGACAACGATGCCATCGACGTGCTGGAGCGCCTGCTGCCGGTGGGCACGTTGGTTGTAATTAAGCCGTAGCCCGCGCCTGCGCGGTTAGGCCAAGCAAGGCGTAAACTGGAATTCCTGCCAGCACGATTAGCAGCCCGGGCCAGGTAAAGCGCGGTCGGGTTACCAGCAAATCAGCCATCAGCACGGCGGCCGCGCCGATGTACGATGCAGGCAGCCAGGGATAACCCCAGACTCGGTAAGGTCGCGCGACGTCGGGGCTAGCGCGCCGCAGCTTGAAGACCGCCATCACCGTGAGCAGGTAGAAGAGCAGCTGGGCAAAGATCACATAATCCAGCAGGTCGCCATAGCTGCCCGATAGGGTCAGCATCCCCGCCCATGCCCCTTGTGCGAGCAGAGCCAAGCCAGGCACTTGAGCCCGGTTGAGCCGCGCCATCGCCGGCCAAATCACATCGTCGCGCGCCATCGCGTACAGGACCCGCGCGCCGGTGAGGATCAGACCGTTGGCGCAACCGAAGGTGGAGATCATGACCAGCAGCGCGACAGCGGTACCACCCCCCGCGGGCCACACTTGGCGCATCGCGGCGGCAGCCACGCGATCGGCTTGGGCATGAGCGATACCCTGGCCCATGACTGAAAGAGCGTTGGCGTGGCCATGCATCGGAAGCTGAGCCAGGTAGCCCAGATTGACCAGTAGGTACAAAACGATTACCGCCAGAGTGCCTCCTACCAACGCTAGCGGCAGATCGCGGGTGGGCCGGCGCAGCTCGGCGGCCACAAAGGTGACCGAAGCCCACGCGTCGGCGGAAAACAAGCCACCAACCATCGCCGCGCCAAAGCCCATCAGTCCCACCCTCGACCATCCCTGCGCGCCCCAAAAGCTTGGCCAGTGGCCGAAATTGGCGGTGATGGCGGCGTGATCGGGCAGCATCAGCAGAACCGCGGCCAGGGCGGCCAAGGCCAGGAGTTTGACCGCGGTGAAGCTGTTTTGTACCAGTCGTCCGTAATTCAGTCCGTACCAATTGCTGGCAGTCAGTAAAGCGATTACCGCCAACGCCAGGCCTCGTTCGCGCGATAGGCCCACATGCATCGTAACCGCGCCGGCCGCGACGGCGGGAAAGAGCACCCCGGCAAAGCGAGCAAAGGCGACCGCGACCGCCGCGATCGTGCCGGTTTGAATCACCAAAAGCAGGGTCCAACCGAACAGGAAGGCGACCAGCTTGCCGTAACTCTCGCGCAGATAGACGTATTGGCCGCCTGCCTGGGGCATCATCGCCGCCAACTCTGCATAGGCCAATGCCCCCATCACTGTCATGCAACCGCTGATCAGCCACACCAGCAGGAGGCGGGCGGGAGAGCCAACCTGACGCGCGATTTCGGCGGGAACGATAAATATCCCCGAACCCACCATCGAGCCCGCCACGATCATCGCGGCGTTGAACGCGGTCAAATCCGGCTTCAACTGCGCCGTATCAGCGCAAAATTTAGTTGCAATTCCCAAGCAAATAGATCCTTCTTGCCAGGCTCGCTTGCTAAAGCGGCCTTTGGATGAGCATTCACGTTATCTTAGGCACCGACAATTCGACAAACGCGCGCAAGCGGAATAAATAGGATTTCGAATCACGAACTAGAGGAAAAGCAATGTCGCAGGGAGTCTTGGCGGGCAAGGTCGCGATTGTTACCGGGGCCGGCAGTCCAATTGGACTGGGGCGGGCGATTACCTTGGCTTTGATTGGAGCAGGCGCGCGGGTGGCAATGGTCGATATCAATCAGGAATGGCTGCAGGAGCGGCTGCGCGAAATGCATGCCCTGGGAGGTAGCGAATGCGCCATCGCGGCGGCTGCCGACGTCACCGATCCCGAGGCCGTTGAGCAGGCCGTGCAAACCACCATAAAGCGCCTGGGCGGCCTGCACATCCTGTTCAATAATGCCGGCGCCAATCCTAGTGTGCTGGGCCTGGCCCAGCATACGAGCCGCTTCTGGGAACTCTCGCCGCAGGCTTGGTCACGGGTGATCGCGATCAACTTTACTGGCCCCTTTTTGATGGCGCGGGCGGTGGCCGAACATATGCGGGCTCAACGCTGGGGTCGGATCATCGGCGTCACCACTAGTCTGGACACGATGTACCGGCCGCGCACTGCGCCTTACGGTCCTTCCAAGGCTGGGCATGAAGCTTTCATCGCAGTGATGGCGCAAGAACTGGAGGGCTCGGGAGTCACCGCCAACGTGCTGGTACCAGGTGGCGCGGCCAACACCAACTTGCTCACCCACAACACCGAATTCGATCGCAGCAAGCTGATCGCACCTTCGGTGATGGGCCCACCAGCGGTGTGGCTATGTTCGGACGCTGCGGCGCAATTCAACGGCCGCCGAATTATCGCCCAGCGCTGGGATGAGAAATTGCCGCTGGACCAGCGGCTGGCCAACGCCAGCGCGCCGGCGGCTTGGCCGCAGTTGGGGCGTCAGGCGGTCAATCCACAGTAAGCTCTTTCGCCAAAAAGCATAGCCTCGGGGCTGGGGTAAATCATTGCGCCAGGCGCGACTCCAGTTGTGCTATCGAGAGCACCTTGATTTCAGCCTGCTGCCAACGCGCCAGCACGCCCTGCGCGGCGCGAGCGTTGACTGGATAGATGGCATCGTTGACCACGAGTGGGCGATGGCCGCATAGCAATAGAGCCTGCACTGCGCGGTCGACGCAGATCTCGGTGAACACCCCATAGACGATGGCCTGATCGTAGCGACGCACCAGCCACTCCAAAGTTCGCTGGGCGTAGCGGTTGCCGCGCAACAAATCGACATCCTGTTTTTCGATCACCAAGTCGCCGTCGGCCTCGAGGATCTGTTTGAAGCGCGCCTCCTCGATAGGTTCGTTAGGCAGAATGCTGGGGTGGATGGGAGCGGTCTGCTCTACTTTTAGCTGACCCGGCGTCCCGTCCATGCAGTGATCGGGCCAGTCGCCACCGTTGCGCTTCAATTCGGCGTCGCCCGCGAAGTGGCGATCGGTGGAGCAGAGTCGGCGTATATGAAGACGGCGGGCCAGGAGGGTCAAACGTTCCAAAGCGGGCACGATCCGCTCCGCCCCGGTCACATATAAGGCGCCGCCGGGCAGGAGGAAATCGCGCTGGGTATCGACGTCATAAAAGAAGATACGATTGGGAGCAAGCTGCTTGGCTGGCATCGCCCATTCCTCGAAAGAGGCTTTACTATCAACTTAATAATATAGAAAGCCTGCTCGTCGGCGGAAATACGGCTTTGCCAGGGAGCGCGGCGAGGAGCTGGCCCCCGCCGCGTTGGGTTGCGGCTATGCGCTTTCGATAGGGACGAAGTGGCGACGCCAATTGGCAAAAGTTGCCCGCACGCCGTTTAGCAGCATGACAGTGATAAGCGCGCTGGTTAGCAACTCGGTCGTGGTCATCAGGGGCAATCCGCTAAAGTAGCGAAACCCGACCACCTCGGCCCGCTCACCGATGTACAACCCCAGCGCGCCCAATGAGGCCAGCCGAGACAGGCTGTAAATCTTCCATCCCAGGGCCAACCACAGCGAGCCGCTAACGAAGGGCAGGATCAGAGCCAATGCGTATAAGCTGCCGGTCAACTGTTCGCTCCAGGTTCCGCGCACTCCCAGATAATCAGCGCCGATCAGACCACAGGCCAGGGAACCAAATGCGGCGGTGCGGCGCACCGCCGCCCGGCTGTCAATCGCCGGCCACAACCAGCCCAAACCTAAAACGACGATATGCCGTCCTAAGCGCAGGTAGTGGCCGAGTGATATCGCTGGAACTATCATGAGTGTATCTCCAGCAATCTGTGTGCCAGTAGTTTAATTCCAAATAAACGTAATATTGAACATAATCGTCCAATATACCGCACTCGACCGCTACCTCTCTCGGCTAACTTTTGCCAATCTACTTCGCATTATGCGCAGACGGACGGCCTAGCCGTTGGGTGGCGGAGGAGGCACCGGGCGGCCGCCGCCACCAGGACCTTCCCAGGGGCGTGAGCGCCAGTACCATGGCGGCACTGGCTGCGGCCCCATGAACGAAAGCGCGAAGGGCGGGCGCGGGAAATGGCGCCTATGGTGGTGGCCGGAGACGAAAATCGCGATTGCGATCAGCACCAGCGCCGCGATCATCGCCCCTCGCCACCAGCGCTCCTCGTTGCGCACGCGCCGACGCATTCGTTTGAGTCGGCGCCGTAGCCGCGCTTCCTGAGAACCGCGATCGCGATTGCCATCCGTTTCATCTGCCATGAATCGAGTCCTCCCGTCTTTGTGCTCGGGCCGGTCAAAGTCTTCATTCTGCCGATAAAGACGCTCGACGGGTTGGTTTGGTTACAGGGCGCAAGCGGGTTCCCGACAAGGCCAGACTGTTCGGATTCCCTTGTATGTATGTTGAAGCCGTGGGCGTCCCACCTGCATAGCGAAACGACGAATCTCTTTCCCGCTTCGCGGGGGATCCCCCCGGAATTAAACGGTCGGTGCCTTTATTGAACCTCTGGTTTAATCTGGGGACGTCCTTAACCGGATAGCGACGGCTTGTGAAAGCATTCTAAGCCAGCGCGAGCGTCGCCAAGCGGGGCAGGGACGAATCCCCACGATGGCGGGACGAGCACAAGCACTGGGGTTTAGGACGCCGACGGCAGAGGTGTCATGAGCAGACGATGTCCTTAGTAGTGCGGTTCGCGAGAGCGCCGACTATCGCGCTCCAACTGGACCGTCATATGACGGATCTCGAAACGTTCCAGAACGTGCGACATATCCGACAGCACACGATCGGAATCGGCTTGCTCCATCACCACCGCGTGCGCAGATAGGGCGAATTCGCGCGCGGTCAGGCACCATACGTGCAAGTCGTGGACCTCTTTGGTGCCCGCCACCAGCAACAGTTCGTGGCGAATCTCCTCGACGTCGACGTGGGCCGGGACCGCTTCCATCAGGATGTCCACCCCTTCGCGAATAAGGCCCCACGAATTAACTAGGATGAGGATTCCAATAGCCAAGCTGACGATCGGGTCGGCCGCTTGCCAATGCAGAAAGTAAATCAATGCGCCGCCCGCCAATACGCCGAGCGAACCCATCAGGTCGGAAATCACGTGGACGAAGACCGCTCGCAGCGCCATGCCGTGCCCGCGTTCCGTGTGCTGATTGCTGAGGGCGGCGGCCAGCGAGTTGACCCCCACCCCGATCGCCGCTACCGCCATCATTCCGGCTCCCCGGGCGTGCTCGGGCACACGTAGGCGATGGACCGCCTCGACCAGCAGAAAAGCCACCAGCAGCCACAAAAACAGGCCGTTGGCTACCGCACCTAGGATCTCCGCGCGCAGGTAGCCGAAGGTCTTGCCCGCGCCGGGCGGACGGGCAGCGATCCGCAGGGTGAGCAAACTAAGCCCGATCGCTCCGATGTCGGTCAGCAGATGTACCGCGTCGGTCAGCAAGGCCAAGCTGTTGGTAAAGTAGGCGCCAACCAGCTCGATGACGAAATAACTCAGCGTCACCAGCAAGATGATGGTCAGCCGACGAGAATCCGCGCGATTGGCGTCCACTGCACTAGATCCGCTTCAGGGCGGTAGCTCGCATGCCGCGGCCGGTCGCGGCCACCCTCGTGGATCAGTCATATTGGAGCAGCGAATGGCATCGGATCGGAGCCAATAACTCTCGCCCCTTAAGCACGTTCAACTCGATTACGAAGGCGCACCCAATCACCTCGCCGTGCAGTTGCTCGACCAAGCCCACCGCCGCTTTTGCCGTTCCCCCGGTGGCCAGCAGATCGTCGACGATCAGGATCCGGCGACCGGCGATGATGCCGTCGCTGTGCATCTCCAGCTTGTCGGTGCCGTATTCAAGCTGGTACTCCTGCGATATGCACTGATAGGGCAGCTTGCCCGGTTTACGCGCGATTACCAGTCCGACGCCCAGCCGATAGGCCACCGGCGCTCCCATGATGAAGCCGCGCGATTCGATGCCGACTACGCTATCGACCTTGCCTAAAAAGGGCTCGGCCAGCTGGTCCACGATTGCCGCCAGTGCGCGTGGATCGGCCCACAGCGGTGTTAAGTCCTTGAAAACTATTCCGGGCTTGGGAAAGTCTGGGATATCGCGTACCAAGCTGTGAAGTTGTTGGCTCGTCATAAATCCAAGTTCACCTTTTTGTGCAAAGCAGACTCGTCCCGCCAAGATACTAGAAGGCGATCCTTACTAAAAGCCGAGTCGGCGCGCGAGCCGGGTGGGCTCGGTTCGGGGCGGCGAGAGATAGGCCAATGGATTGGTAGCCACATTGTTGTGGCGCACTTCGAAATGCAAATTGGCACCGGTGGTATGGCCGGTGCGTCCCACTCGCCCAATCATCTGACCGCGCGCCACCCATTGTCCGCGCTCGACCAGATCGACGGAGTTGTGCGCATATACGGTAGCGTAATGGTCGCGATGGGCCACGATAATGACCTTGCCATAGCCACGCAGGCGTCCCACGAAAATCACCTGGCCGGCGGCGGCCGCCTCAACCGGGCTGCCGCTGGGCGCGGCGATGTCGATGCCCTCGTGCATCACTCCATGGCGCAGGCCGAAGCCCGAGGAAAAGGTGCCATTTGGGACCGGCCAGGCCAGGTGCGGGCGCGCGCTTGGCGTGGCGTAGGAGTAAGGGGCGGGGTGACGGGTGGCACAACTGCAGGTCGCTACGGCGACCAACAGCGCGCTCAACGCGAGCCCGGTATGCCAGTTCAGCTTCGCCCCACCCACCACAACCACCTCTATCATCCGCCTCGCCAGCCGCTACTCTGGAAGGTCAAGCGGCCGCGCGGTTGCGAGGTTCGCTAATTCATAAAAAAAGCACGCCGTCCGCTTCTAATTCGCCTCCCTCGCGCTGGAGAAAAGGAGGAGGGTGTGCGGCGACTGTTCCTTTGTGTCACCTTCCCGCCGGCACTTTGCCAAGCGTGGCTCCGGCGCTTGAGCGGGAAAGCCTCCGCCGGCGTCCGTCTTCTAAGTTTGGAAGCCGTATTTCCCTACTAAAGGCACGAATCGACATTCGCCGAAATATTCTTCGCGCCAATGTTCGCCCTCGCGTTCCACTCGCACCAAGGTCTGCAATTCTTCTTCGCCCACCGGGGCTATCAGGCAGCCGTCGGGAGTAAGCTGGGAAAGCAATGGGCGCGGAATCGACGACATCGCGGCGGTCACGATGATAACGTCAAAGGGAGCCTCTTCGGGCCAGCCTTCGGCGCCGTCACCCAGACGAAAGTGGCAATTCGTGAGTCCCATTTCGTTAAGCGTTGCGAGCGCGCGGCTGTGCAATTGGGCGATGCGCTCGACGGTGTAAACCTCGCGCGCGAGCTGGCTCAGGATAGCGCTCTGATAGCCGCTGCCGGTGCCGATTTCCAGCACCCTGGCGTTTTCATCCAGCTCGGCGATCTCGCTCATGAGCGCGACCATGTAGGGTTGTGAAATGGTCTGCTGCGCGCCGATCGGCAGGGGGCTGTCCTCGTACGCGCGTTCGGCGTCCTGGGGCTGCACGAAGCGGTCGCGCGGAGTGCGCGCCATTGCTTGCAAGACGCGGCGGTCGCGAATACCGCGGCGCTGAAGTTGCTCGACCACCATCCGCTCGCGCGCATGGGTCCAATCCATTAGACGATTATACCCGCCCGCGGGGCGCGTCCATAGGCCCCCACCGCGGTTCTTTACCAACACAAGCCCTGGCAATTGGCCAGCGCGGCTAGCGGCAAGCCGGCGTCAGCCAGATCGATAACCGTCGGCTTGGTGGCCAAGCGAGCGATCGCCTCCGGTCCCAACGCCATCCGCTTGCCCATCACCACCACGTCGGCCCATTCCAGCAATGCCGTGAGATCCTTCACCATCAATCCATCAGACTGGACGCCTAGATGGGCGAGGTCGGGATTGGTGCTGTCCGCCAAATCGGGGTCGTAGGCGCGCACCGCCAGCGCGCGTGCGCGCAGCTCCTGGCAAAGCCGCAGCAGAGGACTTTCGCGCACGTCGCCGCTGTGTGTCTTGAAGCCCACCCCGAGCATCGCGATGCGCTGTCCGCCGCTATCCATGATTAGTCCGAGGCCGTGGCGGAACTGCCAGTCATTGCTGCGTTCGATGGCTCCCAGCAAGGGGGTTTCCAGCGCCTGCGCCCGCCCCAAGGCAAGCAGCGCGCGCAAGTCCTTGGGCAGGCATGAACCGCCATAGGCAAAGCCCGGGGCCAAATAGGCAGGCGAGAGGTTAAGCCGGGTGTCGCGCGCCATGATTGCCATCACCTGACGGCCATCCAGGCCGGCGCGATGGCACAGGTTACCGATTTCGTTGGCAAAACTGATCTTGGCGGCGTGAAAGGCGTTACAAGTGTACTTGACCATCATTGCCAGGCCGGGGGTGGTTTCAATCAGCGGCGCCCGTAAATGGCCGAAGATGCGAGCCAGCATCGGCGCGCTGAAGTTGTCGTCGGTACCAATCAAGGTGAAAGGGGGGTCGCTGAAATCCGCCAACGCACTGCCCTCGCGCAAAAACTCCGGGTTGGCGCACAAACCTACCCCCTCGCGCCGTCCCGCCGCTTGGTGCAAGGCGGGTTCCAACACCTCGCCAATCAAATGGGGTAGCACGGTGCTGCGAATTGCCACCACGCGCCGAGCCCGATCCTTACGCATCGCTCGCCCGGCCCCCTCCACCGCCGCCAACAGCGCGCTCAGGTCGGGAGCGCCGTCGCCGGCCGAAGGGGTGCCCACGCAAATCAACGCCAGCTCCGCGGGCTGTGGCATCGCTTCGCAGCGTGCCCGCAACATTCCACTATCAACTGCTTTCCACAGCGCCCGCTCCAGCCCCGGTTCGGGCACCGGGGCCTCGCCCTGCGTGGCCCGTTCCACCCGCTCGCGGTCGATATCATAGGCGGTCACTTGATGACCCATGCTGGCCAAGCCGACCGCGGTCACGCAGCCTACATAGCCCAAGCCGATTACCGCTACTTCCATTGCTGGTCCGCCCTATCTCGGACCTCACCCTTATAGCGGGGGCAAAAGCCAACAACGGTTAAAAGTTGCGTCTTTTGGAGGGTTGGTAATCCCCTAAGGGAACGCAAGAGCGCAATGAAAGAGTTGATAAAAAAATAGCGCTGGATAAGTGGTCTTATTTACATTTTTTGGCCCTTTGGCCTGCTTTGAATAGCCGTTGGCCTACACACCCTCCCTCCCTCCCGATTCCCCCGCGCCTGGTTCTCGGCTACAACTCGGATCGCGCCTGGATTGGGTCGCGTCGATGATGGAATCAAGCGAAATTTTACTGGAAATCGCTCCACCCCTGGCCACACTTACCTTCAATCGCCCCCAGGCACATAACGCGCTTACCTGGGCGATGTACGATTGGCTCCCCGAACTGTGCCGCCAAATTGAACGCGACCCTTCTGTGCGAGTCATGATCGTGCGCGGAGGCGGCAGCCGCGCTTTCAGCACGGGAACCGACATCACTCAGTTCGAAGCTTTTCACGACGCCGAGGACGGATTGGTTTACGAACGACGCCTGGAGCGGGCACTGGAGGCGCTGGAAGCGCTCCCCAAGCCGATCATCGCGGCAATCGAAGGCTACGCCATCGGCGCCGGCGCGATGGTCGCGCTGGCCTGCGATCTGCGCTATGGCGGTGCGGGCAGCAAGTTCGCCATTCCTATCGCCCGCACCGTGGCCAACTGCCTAACGGTGGCCAACTATGCGCGGCTGTGCGATGTGGTAGGCGCGGCGCGGGCCAAAGAGATCATCTTTCGCGGCCTGACCCTGGACGCACACGATGCCCTCGCAAGCGGTCTGCTCAATGCCGTAGTCGAAGCGGATGAAGCTTACGCTCACGCGCGGCGCGTAGCCTTAGAAATCGCCGCCGGCGCGCCGCTGACCCTAGCCATTACCAAGCAAGCCCATCTGCGGTTGTTTCGCCATCGGCGCCATCAGATTGCTGATGAAGATCTGCTCGCGCAGGCCTATGGCAGCGCCGATTTCCACCAAGCGGTAAGCGCCTTTATTGCCAAGCGCAAAATCACTTTCCAGGGTCGTTAGCGTACCGCGGTGACGCTCGGCGGTTTGCGCCCTCCGCGGCGAGCAAATCCCGCTTGCGCTCGGGCCCCCACCGATAGCCGCCCGCCTGGCCGTCGCTTTGCACGATCCGATGGCAGGGAATTATCACTGCTAGGGGATTGGCCGCGCATGCCCGCGCGACGGCGCGCGCCGCAGCTGGGCGCCCGATTTGACGCGCGATCTGGCCGTAGCTGGCGGTGGTGCCGGGAAGAACGTGGCGCAACGCCCGCCACACCTGCTGTTGGAAAGCAGTGCCCCGCAGATCCAAGGGTAGGGCCAACTCCAAAGAGGGCTGCCCGATCGATCGCACCACCGCGTCAACCTGCTGGCGCAAGCGCGGGCCGCCGGGTTGAATTCGGGCCTTAGGAAAACGCCTCCGCAAGTCATGGGTCAGCTCCTCGGAGCTGTTGCCCAGCGCGACCGCGCACAGCCCCTGCGCGGTAGTCGCGACCAGCACCCGTCCAAGCCAGCATCGTCCCAGCGCGAACTCAATCAGCTCGCCCTCGGCGCCCGCGCGCATCACCCGCGGCGTCATCCCCAGCCGCTGCTTGCTGCCGGCATAGAAGCGAGCGCTGGAATTAAAGCCGGCGGCGTAGATAGCGTCGGTCACCGAGGCGCCAGCTTGCAATGCTAGCGCCAGTCGCTGGGAGCGGCAGCCCTCGCCGTAAGCTTTGGGCGTCACGCCAGTGGCGGCGCGAAACAAGCGATGGAAATAGGCCGGGCTGAGTCCCGAATCAGCCGCCAACTCGCCTAGCGAGGGGAGAGTGGGCGAGCGCTCAATCGTGCGGCAGGCCGCATCGATAATCTCGCTCCAGCGCTGGCTCAAAGCGCGATGGCGCGGCTGGCAGCGTTTGCATGGCCGATACCCGGCGTGCTCGGCCTGCTCGCAAGTGGCATAGAACTCCACCTGCGGCCGGCGCGGGCGGCGGGCCGGACAAGAAGGGCGGCAGTAAATTCCGGTACTGCGCACGGCGTAGAAAAATCGGCCGTCGCTTTCACGGTCGCGAGTGACCACTGCCTGCCAGCGTTCTGTATCACCGTTGCTTACAGCCTCACTCGCCTCGGATTGAGCGGATATCATCGATGTCGCCATTCACCACGTCCTTTTGTCAGAGGGCCGCCTTCAGGTCCGTAATCTAGATCGGTGCGGCATACTCTGCACTCCGGTTCTTGCGCTCAAATTGCCCTGCGAGAGATTGGATTCGGCGTTACGATAGCGAAGGAGTGCTGCGCCTGGAGCTATCGTGACCGAGCACGCTCAACATCAGTGGTGGACTGCACGCTGGCCATGGAGCCGGATGTGCTTGACCATTGGGTTGGAACACTTCGTGCCCCGGCTGCCGCGCGCCTGCTTCGAGGATTTTCAGTTGCCGCTCCATCAACGGCTCATCCGCGCTGCCGTTGGCCATTTTCAAGCCGCACTGCCGCGCCGTGCCCGATAATCCAGTTTTAAGCGACGCGGGCGTTGGCGACTGCGACATCGGCGCTTGCTAAGCTTTGCTCGAATTCTCAGGGGAGCCAAGCGCGCGCTAATGCCGACTCAGATCGCCGTCAAAACCAAGCATTTCACTCAATCCGTAATTCGCACCATGACCCGCCGCGCAGTGGCCCTGGGCGCCGTCAACCTGGCCCAGGGCTTTCCCGATTTTCCCGCCCCGACGATGCTCAAGGAGGCAGCCAAACGGGCAATCGAGGAGGATTATAACCAGTATGCGGTCACCTACGGCACGGCCAGACTGCGCCAGGCGATCGCCGCCAAGGCTGCCGCCTTCAACCGTATCGTGCATGACCCGGAGCGCGAAATCACGGTGACTTGCGGCTCGACCGAAGCAATGATCGCCACCTTGCTGGCGGTGATCAATCCGGGCGACGAAGTAGTGGTGTTCGAGCCGTATTACGAAAATTACGGCCCCGATATCCTGATCGCTGGTGCCACGCCACGCTATGTGACCTTGCGCGAGCCCGACTTCGCCATCGATCCGCAGGAGTTGCGTGCGGCCTTTTCCGCTCGCACCAAGGCGATTATCGTTAATACCCCGCACAATCCCAGCGGCAAGGTTTTCTCATTTGACGAGCTGGAATTGATTGCCGAACTGTGCCAGCACTTTGATACCTTAGCGATAACCGATGAAATCTACGAATACATAACCTACGACGATGCGCGGCACATCTCGCTGGGCAGTTTGCCCGGGATGGCCGACCGCACGATTACGATTAGCGGCCTCTCCAAGACCTATTCAATTACCGGCTGGCGGCTGGCCTACGCGCTGGCCGCGCCTCGGCTCACCGGCGCTATCCGCCAAGTCCACGATTTTCTTACTGTTTGTGCGCCTCATCCCTTGCAGGAGGCGGGTGCGCTGGCGATGGGCTTGCCGGAGTCGTTTTACGCCGACTTGCGCGGCTCTTATGCGCTCAAACGCGCGGCCCTGTTTGAGGCTCTCAGCGCCGCAGGGTTTCGCTGCCGCCAGCCGCGGGGCGCCTATTACATCATGGCGGAAGTGGATGGGATGGGCTTTGCCGATGACGTTGCGGCCGCCAACTTTCTGCTGGAGAGCGCCGGGATCGCGGCGGTACCGGGCAGCAGCTTCTTCAGCAGGCCCGAGCTCGGGCGCCATCTCCTGCGCTTTACCTTTTCCAAGAGCGAAGAGACGCTGCGCCAGGCCGCCGCACGCTTGGCCCTACTGCCCGATAAGCTGCGCGCTCGCTGATGGTTGCGCTTACGGTTGGTGGGACGGGGCGCCATGCCCCGTATGGCTGGCGCGGGCGGGGCGGCCTACGCCACTAACAAAAATGTTGAAAACCTGGTTTTGGAGGCAGTCGAGGCGGTGCTGAAAGCGCACCTCGCATAAAGTGATGGCGTCGCGCTTGATAAAAAACCACCCGTGCCGCCGAGCGCTGACTGAGCTGACGCCAGGCTGATTTGGCGACTGGCTGAGGTTGCCGACAGCAAGCTCTTGCTTCCACCTCGTCCGACCCCAATCCTAGGGGGTTATAATTTCGGGTGCGGGGAAAGCCGGCTCGCCGCCCGTAGGTGCGGTGGTGTGCCGCAAAACGCGTGCATTCATGAATCAACGGTTGCTTGCCGTAGTAAAGATCCTGTTGGTTGCGGCCATTGTAGCTGCAATCACCTATTTGCTGGTGGCGCATCAGGAGTGGTTTCGCGATCCCCGCCGAATTCGCACTGAGATCGTGGGTTGGGGTGCCTGGGGTCCGGTCGGATTCATGTTGCTGTATGCTTTTGGTCCCTCGCTGCTGGTTCCGGGAGCGGTAATGACGGTGGCGGCGGGGTTGGCTTTCGGCACAATCAAGGGCGCGTTGTTCGCGGTCGCCGGCGCGGACGTTGGGGCGCTGGTGGCGTTTGGTGCCGGCCGTTTTTTGGGCAAAGATTTCGTTAGCCGAGTAGTTGGCCAGCGCTTTCAGGGTGCCTTGGAACGGATCGCCCGCAACGGCTTTCAAATTATCTTTTACCTGCGGATTTTCCCCGTTATCCCCTACAATGCCCTGAATCTGCTCGCCGGTGCTTCGCCTATCCGCTTTCGCGATTACTTCTGGGCCAGCGTCATTGGGATGATTCCCGGCACCGTGCTGTTTGCCTTTTTGGGCAACGAGCTATGGCATCCCACTTCGCCCCGTTTCATGCTGGCCGTCGGACTGATCATCTTGTGCTTCGCCGGAGGTGAGTTTTATCGGCGATGGAGGCTAGTGCGCTCTCCGGTCTGAAGTAAACCTAATCTTGATTCCCACCCCCTAAAGCAAGTTTCGCCGCTTCGCCCGAGCAGCGAGAGTTGCTTTTCCCACTTTTAATAGACAATTTAAAGCTCGCATATGCAATTATCGTGGCGCAGCATCCTGTTCTGTGGCTTTTTGGCCTCGATGTTAGCTTGGGCCGATTCAGCCTTTGCTCAGGTCGGTAATCGAAATTTCATCGATCCGATAATTACCCAGGATCCCAATCCCAGCAACGAGCTGGACATCACCCCCATGGCCTACGCCGACGCCCAACTGCATGCCTTCAGCTTGGAAGCTGACATGGAGAAACAGTTCAGCGCCAACCTGAGCATCGACGCTGCGTTCAATTACGTATACCCGACCTGTGATAACCCCCACACCACCGGATGCACGCCGACCCCGATTGGCCGCCGTTCACATCGCAAAATCACCCGCACGCGCAAAAGGTCGGAGACCAAGAAGAAAGCCGCTATTGGCAACCCGCAGGAACTCGCCGCGGGATTCGGCAATCCCGAATTTCTTGGCAAATGGGCCTTTTACGCCTCGGACCGGCATGAATTGCGTTTGGCGATTGGAGTGGACGCGATCATCGCCGCGGGTAATTACGAGGCGGGCGCCAACACCCACAATTATGTTGGTCCAGTCTTAATGCTAGCCAAGGGGATGGGAGACCTTCCCGATCGCGGTTGGCTGCGCTTCCTGCGCCCTTTCGCGCTGCAGGCCGATGGCGGCACGCTGACCAAGACCTCTGGCGCCACCGCTAACATCGTGTATAGCGATGCCGACCTGTCCTACCAGCTTTCCTACCTGCACGACTTCGTCCGTGGCATGGCGGGCGTGCCGCAATGGTTGAGCGCGCTGACGCCATTTGCAGAATTCAGTTACGCAGGTGAATTCAACGGCAGCGTCGGAGTGGCCCCGCAATTTACGCTCCTGCCCGGCATCGCCTACTCACAGGGGGCCTTCCAATACAGCTTCGCCAGCATGTTCGCGCTCAACCAAGCCAGCGTCCCATTCAACCATGTGATTTTCATGGGGCTGATCGATATCGCGTTGGACGAACTGTATCCGATCTTCGGCCGTACCCTATTTTAGGCGATCAACTGGGAGGGCTGGAGAGCTGCGGCTGAGCCTGACTTTGGGTCGAGTGGTTAGCGCCGTCCTGTTGGGCGTCGATCGCATCGATCTGAAGCAGGGCGTGTCGCATCGGGATGATGGAAACCGTCTGGCGCCCTTGATAGGGGTGGGCCAGTTCCAGCACCGCCAGGATGGTCAGCCCGAGCAGCCCGGAAAAGATCGCCACCATTAAAGCTTGCGACTTGAAAGCCTTTAGGCCAAAAAAATAGCTGAAAGCGATCACGATGATGCCGCCCAGGTAGATGATCAGCCAGACCATGGTGGGTAGGCTCTCGGCATAGAACAGGTCTCGATCGGCGCCGGAATCAGTGATCTGGTCGAGTTGATCCAGGCTTTTGTCCAACACTAGACTCTCGCGCTCGTTGGTGGCCTTGTAGCTGGAAATGAGGTGCCAGATGGGCAACGAATTGGCGCGCGCTTGGGAAAATTCATAACGCGAATGGGCCATTGCCGGCCAATCGTAATCTTCCAGGTTGGCGATATACTGGCGGATGTCACGATGGATTTCGGCCCGCGCCGGATCGCGCAGCTCGGTGGTCAGGCGATACAATTCGGCCAGTGAAACCGCTTCTTTCTGAGTCTCCTGACTGGCCAGATCAAAGCGTTCCCAGGCGGCGACGATCACAAAAGCGAGCAACAAGCCGTAAAACGCACCCAAGACGCCGAACGTGAAACCAGCGACTTCGTGATTTTCTTCAAGCCGCTCCAGTGGGACCAATCGGCGCACCAGGTATAAGCCAAGCACGCTGGGTAAGCAAAAAATCAGGAGAACCAGCAGAATCTGGCCCCACAACGGATAAAACAGCAAGTGCTCCATCAGAGTTGTCTACACCTCACCCCAGCCCGCTCCAATCGAGCCGCCGTCGTGAGATGTACCAAATTGGCGTACTGCTGCCCAGGCTCGCCAAGCTGCGCGAGCCCACAAGATCGCTCTGCTCGCCGTCCACAAAGATGAGCGGTTTGGTTTTGCCGCCTGACAATCCCAGCGCCGTGAAATTTGCTCAGGAAGCATTCCAGCTTAGCGCAAGGCGGGCATCACGGCGCGAGCGAAATCCTCAAACACCGGCGGAGTCATGCCGTCGGCGAATTTGATCACAAAGCGATTGATTCCCTTAGCGATACGAGCCTTGAAGGCCGCAATCACCTGCTCCGCCGTGCCCTTGATGGCGTTGGGTGCGAAGGGGTCTTTCTGCACCGCCAGCCACTTGTCGCGAGCCTGGCGTTCGCTTTCGCCCAGCGCTACCAGCACGGTCTCGGCGATTCCCAGCGAGGCGAAATCGCGTCCCACGGCTTGGCAATGGCCGCGCAAAGTGGCGATCAGATCATCGAGGTCGCCGTGGCCGCCGGGGATGTTCCAGTTGTCGGCATACTTGGCCACCAGCTTGAGCATTACCTGCTTGCCCGCGCCGCCCAGAGTGATCGGCGGATGGGGCTGCTGGAGGGGCTTGGGAAAGTTGAGCGCCTCGTCGATGCGGAAGTAGCGGCCTTCCACGGTGGCTTTGGGCTGATGAAACAGCGCCTGCATGATGCGCAGGGAATCCTCCAGTTGGCGCAAGCGGACGGGGTTATCGGGATACTCGTAGCCATAGGCCAGGAACTCCTCCTTCTTCCAGCCTATTCCCAGGCCGATTTCTATGCGGCCCCCGCTGATGTGATCCATGCTAGTCAAAGTCTTGGCCAACAGCGCGGGGTTGCGAAAACCATTGCAGATGACCAGCGATCCGATCCGCAGCCGCTGGCTGTGAACCGCCGCCGCCGTCATCAGAGTCAGGCATTCCAGGTGGTCTGCCTTGGGATCCGCACTACCCCAAAAGTGATCGGCGAACCAGACCGAATGGTAGCCCAGTCGCTCCGCCGCCTGCACCTTGGCCAGGGCCTGGTCCACGCTGTAACCGATCTGATGGAGGAACAGGCCGAACTCGATTGGTCGTTGTTGTACTGCCACTGCACTGGTTCTCCTGAATTGATCGTCCGCCCGGCTATTTGAATTCGGGCATTACCTGTTCCGCGAACAGCTTCATGGTATCGGCCACGGGTTCGGCCGGGATCACCGTGAACATGCTAATTCCTTTGGCGATTCGAGCCCGCAGGGCGGCGACGATCTCGGTTGGCGTGCCCTTGATCCCAGTCAGCGAAAACGGTCGCAGGCGCGCAGCGCTCTGCCAGCGCTGGGCCACTTCAGCCTGATCGCGTCCGATGCACACCAGCAGTTGCTCGGAGAGCTGCAACGAGCCGAAATCGCGGCCCACGCTCTGGCAATGCTGCTTGAGGATGGCGATCAGTTCGTCGAGATTGTCGTAACCGGCGGTAATATTCCAGCGATCGGCATACTGCGCCACGATTCGCAGCATCACCCGCTTGCCGTTGCCGCCGATGGTAATCGGGGGATGGGGTTTTTGAATCGGTTTGGGGAAGTTGTAGGCCTCGGTCACGCGATGGAAATGCCCCGCCACCGTGGCGGCGGGTTCTTCGCTGAACAACGCCTTGACGATGCGCAAGGTGTCTTCCAGTCGCTTGAGCCGTACCCCGATCGGTGGAAAGTCGTAGCCGTAGGCGATGAACTCTGGACGCATCCAACCCGCTCCCAGACCAATTTCCAGCCGGCCCCGGCCAACATGGTCCAGGCTAGCCAAGGCTTTGGCCAACAGCGCTGGATTGCGATACAGGCTGCAGATGACCAGGGCGCCGATTCGCACCCGTTCGGTCTTGGCTAACAGGCCCGTCATCAGGGACAGGCACTCCAGGTAGTCGCTATTGGGATTGGCCAGGTTCCACATATGGTCGGCCACCCATAACGAATGGTAGCCGAGCTGCTCGCTGGCTCGCGCCGCCTCCAGCATCGCTTCGAAGGAGCGGCCGGTCTGGATCAGAAAAATTGCGAATTGGGTCTTGGCTTGCGCCATCACAGCTCCTCCATGGCGGACAAATCGGCGCGTTCAAGCCGCGCGCGGCGGTTGACATTGGTCGGGCCCGGAAGGTGCGCGCGGGGCCTTGCGCCAGCTCGCCAGCAACAGGCTGGCAGCCAGAGCCCACACCCCGAACACCAAACCGAGCAACACCCAGGTGGTGGCGGAACGGCTACGCCGACTGGCCACGATCGCGGTCAGCGGCGCCAGTGTTAGATTGATCGCGAGCGAGGTAATAAGCAGATCCAGCGGTGGCTCCTTGTGGCCCATCAGGGCAAAGCCTGAAGCCAAGCCTGCCATAGTGGCCCAGGTCTGGATCGCTTTCATGGTAGTTATGCTATATGGTTACGCCAGTTATGGCACGCCGGGAAGCCGAAAAGCTGGTGGAAATGTTGCGCCGAATGAGCGAAGAAGGGCTGAGCAGCTTCTTCGGCGAAGTAATGGCCAGCGACGCCTTGCGCCAGGCTCTGGCCAGCGCGGGCGAGCGTCTGATGGATAATAAAGGGCGCTTCGATCGCAACGTCGAGACGGTGTTGGACTTCGTCAACATCCCCTCCAAACGCGACCTGCGCGAGTTGAAGGCCCGCATCGATCATCTCAACGGCCAACTGCTCAACCTAAATCTCAAAGTCGATCGCCTGATCAGCGAGCGGCCGCGCGCGCCTCGTCCGCGCGGTGGTGCCGGTACTCGCAAAAAACCCAGCTGAAGAGGGTGGTTGGTTTATCTACGGATGCTGTGTTGCGTTGGGGGAAACTTTTTGCCCGTCGCATCAGCTTGATGGCCGCAGCGGGGCTATCGCCCTGGCCAATTTCGCCAGATCCGCCAGGTTGCTCAGCTGGTGTCCAAGTTCAGGCGCGCAAAGTAATTCAATATCGGACGGAATGAGCGCCTGCAGCCCGCTCAGAGCGCGCTCTTCACGCTGCTTAAGGGCCGCGAAGTCACGCCAATTACGCAGAAGTTTGCGGCGCAACGCGGGGGCGAGATCACCGGCCATGCGTGGAGGATCGCCAATCGGCGCGGTGATCCGATTGACCAGCACGCCGTTGACCCGGATATTTGCCGCGCGTAGCGCGCTGAGAAAGTCCGCAGTCTCCTGAATCCGAACCGTGGTAGCACTGGTCACCACCAGCACCGCTGCTTGCTCGCTGCGCAAAAGTTCGGCAACTCGCGCAGCGCGTTGAGCAAAGCCCTGGTACATTCCGGCGAAACTCTGGACAAAGCTCTGCACATCGGCGAGCAGATGCAGGCGACTGAACCGGTCGAAGGCGCTCAGTACCCCGCGTGCGGCCAGGTCGGACAACCGTAGCCCTCGGTCCAGGCCGCTGCCCAGCAGCGTGGTGGCGCGAGAATTGAGCAGGTCGAGCAGGCGGCGCGGTGCGTCCAGGAAGGCAAAAGCCTCCTCGGCCGGTGGAGTATCGATCACGATCAGGCCGGTGGCGGATTCGCTATAAAGCTCCAGCAGCTTCTCCATCGCCATGAAATCGCCCACCCAGGTCAGGGCCGTGGAGAGGTCGCGATAGAGCCGATTGGCCAAAATCCCCTCAGCCACGGCAACCGACGGCGCATGGCGCCTGATCACAGCGTCGAAGGTGGTCTTGGGATCGAGTTTGAGCGCGCGTAGGCGACCGGCGCCGGCGCCAAGCTCGACCGCTTGCGGCGCGGCGCTGCGCTGGTCCAAGCCCAGGGCATCAAGCAAGCGTGGCGCCGGATCGACGGTTAACACCTCCACGTCGCGACCGGTGTAGGCGGCTTGGATAGCCAGCGCGCAGGCAGTGGTGGTTTTGCCTACCCCGCCCGCGCCCAGGCACAGCAACACCCGCCCGTCCTCGCGCTTCCACATCAGGATGTCGCGCTCAGCGCACGGCTGAGCTGGAGGACCTCGGCTTGGCCGAAGCTCGGACTGAAGAGTAGCGGCAGCTCGATCAGGTCAGGCACGGCGGCACGCAATTGCCGGCGGGCACGACGGACCGCGTCGTCGATTTGGGTCCGCCGGCGCATCAGGCGAGCGCTAGAGGCTCCCAGCGGGCGCGCGGCGCGCAGATCGGCGGCGGCAAACAAGGGGGCCGGTACGCCGTTTAGGATCACACTCACCCGTTGAACTCCTAAGTGCTGGCGGAGCTGGTTGACCGCAGCCAGCCCTTCTCTGAGCGCCAATTCCTGAGGCTCGATCACTACCGCCGCACCGAAGCGTGCTGGATCAGCGAGGAAGCCCTCCAAGTCAAGCGCAAGCCGATTAAGCGTGCCACGGTTAGCAACCCGGCGCATCCCCGGTGCCACTGCCAACAGTTCCAGGGTAGTGCCGGTGGACAGCCCGTCGACCACCACATAGCGATCCTCGCACGCAGCCTGCCATGCCAGCGTGGCCATTCGACTGAGCAACACAAAGGACTCCAACCCAGGCAGGGCCGCGGCCACGTATCCGAAGGTTCGGCTTGCGATCAGTCGTCGCGAGACCGCGGCCAGCGGCACCAATCGCTCGATAAAGCGTTCCAATTCACCACGGGCGTCCAGCGTAATCAGCGTAAGCCGCTCCTGGCTCAGCACTCCCGTATCGTTGCCTTCAAGCTCCAACAGGCGTGCCGCCGAACGGCGATGGTCCAGTCCAGCCAGCACCGTAGGATGGCTGCGCGCCAGATGCAAAGCCAGCGCGCAGGCCGCGGTGGTCTTGCCGCTACCCCCCTTGCCCAGGGTCAGTATTAGGCGCGGCCAGTTCATCGGCTAAAATCCTAGCGGATCGACCGAGAGGAGCGGAGAGGCCGATGGTCAGAATAGATCTGCGAATCGCACCTGAACAGATCGCCTTGTTCAAGGCGTTGGTGGAGTCCTACGACAACCTGGCCACTTTGCGCACCGCGGACCCAGCCACTCATCGGTTGCGGCTGTGGTATGGGCGCGAGCAGCAGGGCGAGATTGAAGCCTTACTTTCGGAGTTGAAGGCGCTGGGGCCGATCCAGATGATTCAACGGCTGGAGCTTGCCGACGAGGCGGCGAATTAGCATGCGCTCGACTCGGCTTGCGGGATAGCGCGCCGCTCCCTTTCATACCCTCACTACACGTCGCTCCACATTCAACGCAAAGTTGCGGCCCTACCCGCGCGAAAAAATCCTTTACACCCAAAGCATGACAGAAGTGAGCATCAGGACGTGTGAACGCCGTACATAACTTATTGTCGAGGATTTGCACGCAGAATTTCTGATTGACGATAATTGCCTCATTTCGAATCAACTAAGTCAGTCACAGGTATGGATACACACTTATGGAGCCTCCATATCATAGTTAACTTACCCGACGCGTAGTGGCTATTGACTAGACTGGTTGGTTTGGGTCGGGCTCTGCTCTATGCTCAAAGCGCGTTCGGAAGCGCGAAAATCGTGCATGGCTGCTTGCTCGTCGCCACGCTCCAGGCTCCGCTCGCCATCGAGCTGATAATAACGTGCGTCCATCAGGTCCTTGCTGTTGGCTTGGAGTTGGCTGAGCTCGCGTTGGAGGTGAAGAGCTTCGACCTCCGGATTGGATTGAGTGACCCCGTGGCCGGAAGACTTGGAACAAACCGCTCAATGCCTACGCTAAATTATAATGCAGCTATGAGCCAATGGCAGTTAGTTTGTGGGGAACAGCTTAAGGCATATGTGAGGGGTGCGATCAATCAGGCGATCAGAGGACTGATTCGGTTGGCAAAACGGCGAATCGCCGCGCGTTGCAACAGACCGTAAGCGGCTGCGGCAAGGCCTAGGCTGATCAGGATACGCACCCAGGCGCCAACGTTGGTACCCAATAGCGTGCTGGCGCCCCAGCATAGCCCACCACAGGCCAGCGCCAGGCCTAGTCCGGGAAGAACTTCCTTCATCAAGCGCGCCAACCGCTCTTCGATGAGTGCGCAAGCCACAAACTGACCCATTAGACCGGTCAGTCCCTCTACCGTACTCATTCCGGCGCTGATCGCGAGCAGGCCAAAGCGGGCTAGTGTGACGACGGTCAGCGCAATCAGGGCGATACGCAGGCCGTTCAGGTAGATATCCATGGCGGGGCGACCTTTGGAACAAAACACCGAGCCCATTGCCAATGACAGCGCGGCGAAGGTCAGTCCCGGAGTCAAAAGTTGCAAAAGGGGCGCGGCCGGTTCCCAGCGGGCTGAGTAGATAAGCTTGACGATAGGATCGGCGAGAATCGCTAGACAAGCCATCAAGGGCAATTCCAGTCGTGCCAGCGTGCCCACAAAATTGCGATAGGTGGTACGCAACACCGAGTTGTCGTCCTGCAAGCGCGAGAACAGTGGCAGAGTCAATCGCACTACCATTCGATAAAGTCGGTTGGGAATAAAGCGCAATAAGTCCCAGGCGATAGCGTAATAGCCTAGTGGCCCAGTGCCGAGCAGGCGCGCGATCAGCACAAAATCGAGGTTGGCCGAGAGGTTGACGAACAGTCGACCGGCGCAGACCGGGGCAGCAAACGCTCCGATTTGCCGGATGCCCAGGCCGCTGGGGGGCACCTGTGGCCACATTGCGCCGGCCATCGCCAGCATGGATGCTTCGGTGATAAAACGGGCGCACAAGCCTGTCAGCAAGGCCTCGCGCGGGCGATGAATCACAAAAAGCGCGACTAGGGCGGCCATCAAAAAGGCCGCCTCGCCGGTGGCCTCGGCTAGGGCCAGCGCGCCAAAGCGCATCTGGCGGCGCAAATTGGCGCTGGGCAGCGCGCCCAGACCCCAAAAAGCGGCGGGCACTGCGAGAATTCGGTACTGCCAAGCCTGATCGGCGGTGCCAAGTATGCGGGCTAGCAGCCCGCCGCCACTGGCCAGGCCGCATACCACTAAAATAGTGCCAGCCCCGATCAGCCAGAATCCGGCAGCTTGACGATCGGGTTCCAATTCACGGCGCTGAATCATTGCTTCTGGCACGCCCAGTTCCACCAGCAGTTGGCTTATGCCTATTACCACCAGAAGTAATCGGTAAAGGCCAAAATCGCTGGGATCCAGGGCGCGGGCGAGAATTGCCATTCCGACCAGCCGCAGGGCCTGGGCGGTGGCTTCTCCCAGGCTGTTGCTGAGCACTCCGAGCGCGAAAGCTGCCTTGAGAACTTGATTTGTGTCCTGGCCGGGATTGTCAACTGACATGGTTTTGTGCTCCCAGACCCAGGCCCCCCGATTTCTGGGCAAAGGTCAGCTTGGAGCAAAATCATGGTGGGGGGAGTGCGGAGGAGCACCTGCCAGACATGTTGTCCGGTCAGCAGCGAACAAGTTTCAGCGCCAGAGACTGGGGTGGGTGGCGCAGAGGGCTGCGCAGGGTGTCGTACTTGCAAGTACAAAATAAGACGCCACCGGTCCCCGCGCGTGCCTATGGCGATTTATCATCCTAACTGCCATTTTAAATTCGGATTGCAAATACGCTGGTCGAGGCCACGGGCGTTGGGCTGCTGTTCAAGGTTTTACACAAGTAGGCGATGGCCAGCGTTGCGCGTGTTTCCCGAGTAGCTGCTGAGTGCCCACCGCATCGAAGCCCAAGCCCAAGGAAAGACCGCTAAAGCGTAGGACCCGTTTCAGACTGGCAGTTGATCGACTGACGGCGACGGATGGGCCGA